>CALALM010000152.1 GCA_937925565.1 uncultured Centipeda sp. | reverse complement strand
GAATGCCTCTTCGATATTTGCGCCGTCCGTGTAGCAGTTTGGCAGATCGGGGAAGTCGACGAGAACGCCGTCCTTCTCCTCGGTGAAGATTGCAGGGTAGATGTATTTCATGGAGAACCCTCCTTTACGACCTTCGTTTTATCAGCGATTCCTACACTATATGATACTTCTTCCACGGGATCTGGTTGAGCCGCAAGCCGCTCAAGAAGTCGACAATGTCCTTGCGTCCGTAGTACTGCGGTCGTCCGTCCGAGGTCAGGCTCATGAGGATGATCGGCATGCCGGGGAAGAAGCGCATGAGGGCGCGTCTGGTCTGTGTGGATTTGATGGTGTAGCGTGTGACCTCGGGTGCGACGTGGATGATGGCGAAGGTGACGCCCTGCTCGATGATTACGGCGCCTTCGATAACCATAATGCCCCCTCCTCTCTCTGTGTCCGCCTATTTTAACAGAGGCTATCGTGTTATACAATATTAAAATGAGCGGAATGGATTAAAATAAGGTTGCGGAAAATCCAAGAAGCCCGTATAATAAGCAATAAGGGTTATAAATCGCCATAGGCGGTGAATATAGCCACACTTTATGATATAGACGGAAAATTCCAAAACACCTTCCACCATTGTATACATTTGTGGAAGGGGATTTGTCGTTTGCGTCGAATGTCGTAAAGTATAGATATTCAACGAAGACGGCGAGCGGCGTATGGCTCTGCATTCCAAAGGCGGGATGTGGGGGCAGTTTTCTTGCGTTTTTGCGGAAATACTTACGTTGCGGGGCTGTCGGAGGAGGAATATGAGGCAGGTTTTATCGGCGTATCGGAGGCAGATTGTCCTCTCGCTCCTGACGGCGGCGTTTCTCGGCAGCGGCACGCTTCTCCTCATGGGGGAGCTGCGGCTCGTGGGTGCTCTGCTCGCAGGCGCGGGGGCGGCGGCTCTGTACTTTGCACAGCTGGCGCAGCGCATCATGCGTGCGGCGCGGCTGGGGGCGGCGGGCACGTCGCAGGTGCAGGTCGGGCTCGTGCTGATGCTCGTGCTGATCGGTGCTGTCCTCTGGGCGGCGACGACGGCGGGCGTGCACTATTTCTTCGCGGCGGTGGGAGGGTTTCTCCTGATGCACGCGATCATGATGGTGCAGCTGATTGTGCGGACGATACGCGCCGATAGACGGAACCGCTGATGGCGGTTTCGGGATGTAAGGTGGGGGGTTCCCCCGAGGGAGGTAGAGGTTATGCACGAAATCGGTGTTCGCGAGGCAGTGCAGATCGCCGGATTTACCTTCAATTCGCAGACGCTGGTGATGACGTGGATCTCGATGGTCGTCGTTCTCTTCATCGGTTGGCTCGCGACGC
>CALALM010000151.1 GCA_937925565.1 uncultured Centipeda sp. | reverse complement strand
TTTAGATGTGGAATGCTGCGCTGCCTAGAGTTCGATGTTCGATACGTCAAGCTCGCCCGACATCAGACGAGGGAGAAGCGTGTCGCGGAGCGCTGTAAGATATAAAATTTCCTCAGAAGTTACACGAATAACAGTGTCTATTGGCGCAACCATTTCTTCAAAATGATCCAGCAGCTTTTTAGGTGGAATTCGTACCTCCATAGATTTTAGTGCATTTGAGTTGATTGAACCAAACACAGTCCCCTCCCCGTTGAATACATCAAACTGATCTTTTTGAGATAGCAAACAATAAAACAAAAAAGATGGATGTCCATCTATAGAACGAATAGCGGCAATGCCTCGACCTATACAACAGGGTTCAAGTGCAATATTTAAGTCTCCAACAGGTGCGCGGACACTTAAAAGAACATCGCCTGCTTGTGCCATTCGTTTGGGTTCAGTGGTATACAAACGAGGCGTTGGGAATCTGAATCCAAAGTCAGCTCTGCCTTGGAAAAATAGTGCTCCACTTTTTGTTTCGTTGTAACTTTCTCCCCTTGGCGATTGTCCCATTATGACATCTGCTATTTGAGATAGAGTTCCTAAGTGGTAAGGGCGGTCGCTGAACAGATGCGCGAAAATCGCCTGAGCTTGTTCCTCTAAATTCTTATTTATATCCTTTAGGAGGTGTAATTTATGACTACGTCTGAGGTCATGGTTGACGACGTTGTAAAGCAGGAGGCTGATAGTCTGTTTGCCAGTCTGGAGCTTGATACGGCGACAGCAATCCAGATTTTCCTAAAAGCATCGATTGCAAATGCCGGCATCCCATTTCCCGTTCAGCATCGTCTTGTTCCTCACGATTTGATGGAAGCGGTGACGGATAGTCGAGAACGTCGCAATCTGCATGGACCTTTTTCTTCTGCAGAAGAGGCCGTTGCATCTATGTTGACGGATTAAGTTGTATCAGGTCGTCTATACAAACCGCATGAAACGTGATGCTGCAACGATGACACACGCAGATATTTTCGGAGCGTGAGAATCGTTGAAGTTTTCTATCTCGTGAGCGGCGAGAAATCAGAGGAGAACACCGCTCCCCGTATTCTCTCGGATTCGGAGGATATCGGATGAAAGAGCTGTTGATTGACGAGGTATTGCGTGCGATGAGTAAGCATCTTGACCGAGGACAGCGCAAGATATTGCGCGATACGTTCGATCAGGTGCTTTGCTCCTATGATGTCACAGTGAATGATTCTGCGTCAGTTCAGTATGAGAGTGATCTGCTTGTAACTAAATTCATTGAGGCGAAGAGCATTGAGGGCTGTTCGGTGAAGACCTTGCATTATTACAAAAAAACGATTTGCGCTATGTTGGAGTCGGTGCAGAAGGAAGTTGTTCATACGACAACGGAGGATTTGCGTACCTACCTGACGACGTATCAGGAGCTCGGCAGTCTGAGTCGTGTTACAGTGGATAATGTGCGCCGCATCCTGTCGAGCTTCTTTGCGTGGCTTGAGGATGAGGACTATATCGTAAAAAGTCCCGTGCGCCGTATTCATCGGGTCAAGACGGCGGAGAACATCAAGGCGACCTATAGCGATGAGGAGTTGGAAGCGATGCGGGACAGCTGTCATGAGCTGCGGGATTTGGCGATGATCGATATGCTCGCATCAACAGGGATGCGTGTTGGTGAGATGGTACGTCTGAATCGTGATGATGTGGATTTTAACGAGCGTGAATGTGTTGTACTCGGCAAGGGGAATAAGGAGCGCATCGTTTACTTCGATGCACGAACGAAGATTCATCTGCAGGCATATTTAGATAGCCGTATCGATGGAGAGGATGCTCTCTTTGTTACCTTGCGCTCGCCGCACAGTCGGCTGAGTATCAGCGGGATTGAGAGCAGAGTTCGGACGCTTGGGCGGTGGCTTGGAATGGAGAAGGTACACCCGCATAAGTTTCGTCGTACCCTTGCGACGCGGGCGATCGACAAAGGGATGCCGATCGAGCAGCTGCAACAGCTGCTCGGACACAAGCGCATTGACACGACGCTTCACTATGCGATGGTGAAGCAGAGTAATGTGAAGGCGGCGCATCGGAAATTTATTGGGTGAGAAAGGATTTTTGCTGTGACTGGATGGGAAAATACTACGCTTGGGTGTGTATGTAGATCAGTATCTGAAACGTATCATGGACAAGATTCTAATGTTGTACTTGTGAATACCTCTGATGTTTTTGAGGGAGAAATCTTAGCACACGAATATGTTCCTAATGTAAAATTAAGAGGACAGTTCAAAAAAACATTTCAGAAGGATGATATTCTTTTTTCAGAAATACGACCAGCAAATAAGCGGTATGCATATGTCACTCTTGATGATACAAGAGCTTATATCGCGTCAACTAAACTTATGGTATTACGTGCAAATAGAGAAAAAATTATTCCACGATATTTGTATTCCTTCTTAAAATCTGAACAGATACTAGCTGAGTTGCAGCATTTGGCTGAAACTCGCTCAGGAACATTTCCGCAAATCACTTTTGATGCTGAACTCGCGCCGTTAAAAATAATTTTACCTGCATATGATACGCAAAAGAAAATAGTGGATATAATATCTGTATTTGATGACAAAATAGCACTTAATAGGAAAATAAATAAGAATTTAGAGGAACAGGTATCCGCAATATATCAGGCATGGTTTGAGGATTTCTCCTGCTCTGACGGAATTCGTCCATACGAGTGGACGATGTGCCCTCTTGCAGATATTGCAGATGTTACGAGCGGAAAGCGTCCACCCGTGAAGAGCACTTATCAAACGAAGGAAACTCCAATCCCTATCCTCGGTGCATCATCGATTATGGGGTTTACCTCCGCAGAAAACTATAGCGATCACATCCTAGTAATTGGTCGTGTTGGTACACATGGCATTGTTCAAAGATTTAATGGCTCTTGTTGGGCATCAGACAATACACTTGTAATTAGAAGTAAGTTCTATGAGTATGTCAACCAAATATTGCAACGAGTAGATTACCATTCAATGAACAGAGGATCAACACAACCTTTAATTACACAAAGCGACATAAAAAATGTAGCGGTGCTGCTTCCAGACCATACAACCCTCAGCAAGTTTGAAAAGATTGTTGCTTCTCTAATGGCGGTATACGAATCTAACTTGTTGGAATCCACAAAATTAATAGTGCTTCGCGACACGCTTCTCCCTCGTCTGATGTCGGGCGAGCTTGACGTATCGCACATCGAACTCTAGGCAGCGCAGCATTCCACATCTAAATTCTTATTTATCCACCCACAAGGGAGTGAATCAAATGTCTACATCATACACAGAGGCGGACTATGAGAAGTCTGTGATGGAGCTGTTCGAGGGGCTGGGTTATACACGTCTCTATGGCCCTGAGGTGGAGCGCGATATCCGTAGCCCTCTCTATGATGCAGTACTCACGGAGCAGATACGGCGGCTCAATCCCTCCCTTCCTGGTGAGGCACTGGTGGATGCCCTTGATCAGCTGCGGAACATTGAAAACGGGGAGCTCGTTCAGCGCAATAGAGTCTTTATGGACTACCTTCAGAATGGTATTTCTGCGCGGTATTTTGCCGATGGGGAGGAATGTTCTGCGCTCGTCTATCTCGTGGACTATCAAAATCCTGCGACCAATTCATTCATTGTGGCAAATCAGTGGACAGTGGTGGAAAACAGCGAGAAACGCCCCGATATTCTCTTATTCCTCAATGGTATTCCTATCGTTGTGATTGAGCTGAAATCACCTGCGCGTGAGGAGACGGATGCGAGTGAGGCATATCTCCAACTGCGAAACTATATGCAGGAGATTCCGTCGCTCTTCGTCTACAATGTGATTTGCGTGATGAGTGATATGAGTACGTCGAAGGCGGGGACGATCACGTCTAACGAGGAACGCTTTATGGCGTGGAAGACGGTGGACGGCAGCTATGAAAATACGGCGTATGCCCAGTTTGATACGTTCTTTGTGGGAATCTTTCAACGGGAGCGTTTTCTCGACATCATCAAGAACTTTATCTGTTTTTCCAACGAGGGGCAGAAGTCGTTCAAGATATTGGCAGGGTATCATCAGTATTTCGCTGTGCGGAATGCAATTGCCTCGACAGTGCGGGCAGCGGCGAGTGATGGAAAGGGGGGCGTCTTCTGGCATACGCAGGGGAGCGGCAAGTCTCTCTCGATGGTGTTCTATGCGCATTTATTGCAGGCGGCACTTGACAGTCCGACGATTGTCGTATTGACCGACCGCAACGATTTGGACGATCAGCTCTACGGGCAGTTCGTGCGGTGTAAGGAATTCCTGCGTCAAGAGCCTGTGCATGCAACGAGCCGCGCACATCTGCGTGATCTTCTTGCGGGGCGACAAGCGAACGGGATTATCTTCACGACAATGCAGAAATTCGAGGAGTCGGACGAGGCACTGTCGGAACGGCGTAATATTGTCGTGATGGCGGATGAGGCACACCGTGGGCAGTATGGTTTGACAGAGCGCATTCGTCTTACATACAATGAGGTGGGGGAGGAGATTGCAAAGCGCATAGTCGGAATTGCGCGCGTCATTCGGGACAGCCTGCCGAATGCAACGTATATTGGATTTACGGGGACGCCGATCGCGGCGAAGGATCGGAGCACGCGTGAAGTGTTCGGCGACTATATCGATATCTACGATATGACACAGGCGGTAGAGGACGGTGCAACGCGTCCTGTCTACTATGAGAGCCGCGTGATGCAGCTCAAATTGGATGCTGAGACGTTGGCGCTGATCGATGCGGAGTATGACCGCATGGCGCAGGAAGCGGATGCGGAGGTAATCGAGAAGAGCAAACGCACCCTTGGACAGATGGAGGCAGTGCTCGGGAACGACGCAACGATTGATTCGCTCGTGCAGGATATTCTCTATCATTATGAGAATTACCGCGCCGATCTCCTCACGGGCAAGGCGATGATCGTTGCATATTCGCGTGCGATTGCAATGAAGATTTATGAGCGGATTTTGGCACTGCGTCCCTCGTGGACGGAGAAGGTTGCCGTTGTGATGACGGAGAGCAACAAAGACCCCGAGGAGTGGCGGAGGATCATCGGAAATAAGCATCGGCGGGATGAGCTGGCAAAGATGTTTAAGGACAACGACAGCCCGATGAAGATTGCAATCGTTGTGGATATGTGGCTGACGGGATTCGATGTGCCGTCGCTTGCGACGATGTATGTCTACAAGCCAATGAGCGGGCACAATCTCATGCAGGCGATTGCACGTGTGAACCGTGTATTCCGTGACAAAGAAGGCGGTCTGGTCATCGACTATGTGGGGATCGCGTCTGCGCTTAAACAGGCGATGAATGACTATACGGTGCGCGACCGCAAACGCTACGGCGATACGGATATTGCAAAAGTCGCCTATCCGAAGTTTGTCGAAAAGCTGGAGGTTGTGCGTGATCTCTTCCACGGCTATGATTATACGGCATTCCGTATGGGCAGCGATCTTAAGCGGGCAAAGACGATTACGGGCGCGGTGAACTTTATCCTCGCTCCCGCGCGGGAGGAGGAGAAAAACAGTTTTGTGAAGGAGGCGCTGCTCCTGCGGCAGGCGCTTTCGCTCTGTGCCTCACTTGTTCCCGAAGATCTAAGGTTTGAGGCGGCATTTTTCGAGGCGATGCGGGTTCTCCTCACGCGTCTGACAAATGCGGGCGATGGGAAGAAGATTTCTCTGCCGGAGATGAATGCGCGCATCAGCGAACTGCTAAAGCAGAGCATCAAGAGCGAGGGCGTTGTCAATCTCTTTTCGGATGTGGATCGGGAGTTTTCTCTGTTTGACCCGAAGTTCCTCGAGGAAATCGCGAAGATGAAGGAGAAGAATCTCGCGATCGAGCTGCTGAAACGTCTGATTGCAGAGCAGGTACAGGTCTATCGACGGACGAATATTGTGAAGTCGGAGAAGTTCAGTGAAATCATTCAGCGTGCGATGAACGCCTATCTGAATGGGATGCTGACGAATGAGCAGGTGATTGAGGAGCTGCTGAATCTGGCGAAGCAAATTTCGGCGGCAAATGCAGAGGGGGAGGCTCTCGGGCTGACAGCGGATGAGCTCGCTTTCTACGATGCGTTGACGAAACCGCAGGCGATCAAGGATTTCTATGAGAATGAGGAACTGATCGCCATTACAAAGGAACTGGCGGACACACTGCGGAAGAATCGGACGATTAACTGGCAGCTGCGCAACAGTGCGCGTGCAAAGATGCGAATGCTGATCAAGCGGCTCCTCAAAAAGCATAAATATCCGCCGGAGGGCATGGACGATGCCGTTCAGACGGTGATGGACCAGTGTGAGCTGTGGACGGACAATGCGGATGTGGCTGTGCCCGTATTCTCCCCCATGCAGGGCTATGGTTATGTGCCGTCCGCAGATTTGATGGCGGCAGAGGAGATTACAGCATACGGCAAAAAGTAGAGTGTACAAAAAATAGGGCGGCAGTCGAGGATATTGTTCCTCGGTTGCCGTCCTGCTGACGTTATTTCTTCTTCTTTTTGTCGCCCGCATCCTTGAGGCATGCCTGCAAAAGGATCTGGTTCACGAGGATGTCGATGTTTGCGGGGGCGATGGCGGCACCATCCGCGAGTGCTTTCCACGCGCCTGTGTAGTCCTTCGTGCGGATGAGGGCGACGGCGAGGGCGCTGTAGCCGTCCGCGTTCTGCGGTGCGCGGCGGATGGCGTCGCGCAGAGGGTCAACCGCCTTCGCGGGGCTGTTCTCCGCGAGGAGGGTGAGCCCGTAGTTGTAGAGGGCGGCGGCATCGTCGGGGGCGACTTTCAGATAGACTTCGTAGGCGCGGCGGGCTTCCTTGATGTTCCCTGCGCCCGCATGGGCGAGTGCAATACCGAGGTAGGGCTCGGTGCGTTTTGTATTGCGCTTGTGCGCGGCCTTGAAGTCATCAAGCGCCTCTGCGTAGGAGCCGCGATGGAGATAGACGAGCCCTCGATAGATGTAGTTGTCGGCATCGCCCGCCTGCATGATGTGTGCATTCGCAGCGTGAAGCGATGCGTCCGAGCCATCGGGGGCGCGCGCGGCATCGCGGATGATGAGGATCTCCTGCCCGTAGTTCCTGCCGGGGACTGCCCAGACGCCGTTGAGGTCTGTCCAGCGCGTGAGCCGCCCGTAGATATCGGGGCGGTTCGTGCGGATGAGGTCGTAGCGCGGGTCGACGATCGGATTCGTCGGGCGCTCTTTGCGGCTGTACGCGAGGAGGTGTTGGATATGGGCGCGCGCACCCGTGCGCATGTCGGGGAAGGAAAGTCCTTTCACGCCGCCCCCGGTTGCGCCGAGTCCGCAGAAATTGTTCTGCTTCCAATCCACGTCGCCGCCGTAGGCGAAGCAGCCTGTTTCCTTGAACGCCTGCGCGAGTGCGACATCGGCACGTATACCTTCGTGTTCCGCCTCTTCGTAGTAGGCATGTACGAGTTCTTCGGGCGTGCCCGTGAGTTTCGGGTTCGGATTGCGGCGCAGGAGGTAGGCGAGCATCTGCTCCTCGGTTGCCGTCGCTTCACCCGCGATGGTGACTTCGGTCGGCTCTGTCGTGGGCATTTTGAGGATGTCAAGATTTGCGGCGGGCAGGGCGAAATGGATTTCTGCGGCAAGTGTTGCATCTACCGTCGTGCCTCGTGGGATTGTGTCGGGAAATGCGGGGCGTAGGATCATAGGACCGGGATCCGGGGGCGGTGCTGCATGGATGGGGGCGATGCAGAGAAGCGCGGAAGCAGAAAGAATGGCAGGGATCTTTTTGACAATCACAGGTATGTTCCTTTCGTTACTTCGTTCCATAGAGCATGCCGATGCCGCGCATCATGAAGCGCACGGGCGCGGGCATGGGAATGTTGCGTTCGGTGTTCGGGAGGTAGGAAACGTCGGCAATCCCCTTTTCCTGAAGATAGGCGACGAATTCATCCATGTTGCCGTACATATCCCTGTTTCCAAAGGTATCGTGCAGGGCGAATGCACCGCCCTTTTTTAGAACGCGCAGGGACTCCTCGACGAGCAGGAACTTGTCCTTCTGTGTGCGTACCTCATGAAAGACGAAGTTGCTGACAACAGCGTCGAAATGATTGTCGGGGAAGTCGAGCTTTGCTGCATCTCCGTGCTGAAATGTGCAGCGATCCGCGACACCCTCGGCGGCAGCATTTGCCTCGCACTGCGGCTGCCCGTAGTTCCACATCGGCGGCCAGTAGTCGATGCCCTGCACCTCGGCGAGCGGGAAGCGTTTTGCCGCGCTGATGCTGAGCGCACCCGAGCCGCAGCCGACCTCGAGCACACTGCCGAGTCCGTCCCACGGCAGCTGATCGAGCAGATAGCCGTGGATGCGCCGCATGAGGCCGCCGCCCTCGAAGGAGAAGACATAACGGCAGTAGTACATATAGAGGACGACGAGCGTTGCAATGCCGGATAGGATGGCGAGGATGAAGAAGGGGGCGGTCACGCGGTCATAAATGAACGCATAGAGCGCAGTCAGCACGTAGAGCACGGCGGCGATTGCCACGAGGGTTTTCATCATCGGGGTGGAAATCCAGTTGCCATAGTTCGTTTTCATGTCCGTTCCTCCTTTTTTAGTGATGAAATGACTTTTTCTACTTCGTTGTTGATCTCTGCACGCAGATCTTTGAGTGTGGGCGAGAATGCCGCCTCCTTGATGCCGTATGTGCGTTGGAGATCGTACTCAAGTGGGAGCCATGTGTGCGGATCGCCCTCGTTGTGCGTGATGACCGCCTCCATGCGGTCGAGTGCACGGGCGATGTGCGCTTCCTCGGTCTCCATCGCGTCCATCTCTGCAAAGAGGGCGCGTACTTCTGCCGCGTACGGCGCAGGGAGCGAGTCGATCCATTCATCGCGTCGACGATGTTCGTGCGCACGATCGGCATCCGTCTTTTCAAAGGTCGGGATGTCACCCGTAAAGACCTCGCCCATGTCGTGCAACAGCGCCATGAGAAGAACGCGCGTGAGATCGGCGTTGGGAAACTGATCATGCAGAAAGTATGCCATGAGTGCCATCCGCCAGCTGTGCTCGGCGACGCTTTCCTGCCGTCCCGACTTCATCCACGCGTGGCGTGTGCGCTCCTTGAGCCCGGCGATGCAGTGGATGATGGCGAGATATTCCTTTGGCGACATAGCTGCTCCTTTTCATATGACTGAGAAATTGTCTCTATTATAGCACAGGTGTGGAACAAGTGAAACGCATATGAAATGAAAGTGTTTCCCATTGCTCTTGTCAACACGCCGTGCATATAGTATAGTAGAGGACACTGGGGACTCCTATGGGGAGGAATGTGTGTGAGACAAAAAATGGGCGTACTCGGTCCGGTAGGGACGCACAGCGAGGCGGCGGCGCTCTATCTTTTGGAGTGGCAGGGGCTTGACCGGGAGATCGTCTGCTATGGCGACATCGGCGAGTGCCTGCATGCGGTGGAGACGGGAGCGGTGGACGCCGCGTTTGTGCCCGTCGAAAACTCGCTCGAGGGTGCGATTGCCGTGACGCTTGATGCGCTCGCGCGCTCGGATACCCTGCGTGTACGGCGTGAGGTGATCTGGTCCGTGCACAACTACCTGATGGCACGCGCGAAGGATGCAGAGATTCACGTGGTTTACTCGCACGCACAGCCCATCGCGCAGTGCCGTGACTTCCTGCGACGGTACTGCCCGCAGGCGGAGGTCATCAAGACGGCGAGCACGGCGCGTGCGGCAGAGATCGTCGCTGCCGCTCCCGCGGAGGCGGGGGCAGCGGCGATTTGTACACGCCGCGCGGGGGCGCTGAACGGTTTGGTCGAGATTGCAGGCAAGATCGAGGATTGCGGCTCGAACTGCACGCGTTTCTTCGAAGTTGTGCGTAACGGGACGGCCCGGCCGCCCGCAGAGTCGCCCGACACCGTGCTTCTCGTCTGTCAGATCGACGGCTCGCACGCGGGCGCGCTGTATGATGTGCTTGGCGAGTTTGCGCGCCGCGCGGTGAACCTCACGCGCATCGAGTCGCGACCTGCGCGAACGGAGCTTGGCGCATACATTTTCTTTTTCGATCTCGACGCTCACGGTGCGGAGGAAAATGTGCGCGCATCGATTGATGCCGTTGCCGAAAAGAGTATCTGGCTTAAGGTGCTTGGTGTTTTCCCCGTGCACATGGCTCACAACGAATAGCAAGGAGAGTTACAATGGTTGTCATTATGAATTCGGATGCCACACAGGCAGATATCGAGAACGTCATTCGTGCCATTGAGGAGAAGGGGCTCGAGGCAAAGATTATGGAGGGCGCGCGGCAGAAGATTGTCGGTGTCATCGGTGACAAGACGAAGCTCGCGGCGACACCACTGGACGCGATGCACGGTGTGGAGACGACCGTTGCCATCTCCAAGAGCTACAAACTTGCGAGTCGTGAGTTCCACCCCACGCCGACGGTCATCGATATTCGCGGCATCAAAATCGGTGACGGTACGCCTGTCGTCATGGCGGGGCCCTGTGCCGTTGAGTCGCGCGACCAGCTGATGGAGACGGCAGAGATCATCAAGGCAGGCGGCGCTCAGTTCATCCGCGGCGGTGCGTACAAGCCGCGTACCTCGCCCTATGCATTTCAGGGACTTGAAAAAGAGGGCCTGAAATATCTCGCTGAGGCACGCGAAAAGACGGGGCTTGCCGTCGTCACCGAGGTGACGGTGGTGGAGGCTGTGGACACGGTTGCCGCCTATGCGGATCTCCTCCAGATCGGCGCACGCAATATGCAGAATTTTGGTCTCCTCAAGGCGGTCGGACGCACCGGCAAGCCCGTCATGCTCAAGCGCGGACTCGCCGCGACCATTGACGAGTGGCTGAACGCGGCAGAGTACATCATGAACGAGGGCAACCCGAACGTCATCCTCTGCGAGCGCGGAATTCGCACCTATGAAACGTACACGCGCAACACGTTCGACATCAGCGCAATCGCGGCGATCAAGCATCTCTCGCACCTGCCGATCATCGCCGATCCGAGCCACGGCACGGGCAAGTGGCGCATGATCAAGCCGATGTGTCTTGCCTCGATTGCGGCGGGCGCGGACGGACTCATCATCGAGGTGCACCCGAACCCCGCACGCGCACTCTCCGACGGACCGCAGTCACTCACGCCCGAGAACTACAAGGATCTCATGGTGAGTGTAAAGAAGCTCGGCCGCTTCATGAAGGACGAGGCGATTGAGCCGATGGTCTTGGGATAACGATACAGACATAGAAAACAGGACGATCCGCGCGGATCGTCCCGTTGTTGTGTTCCGATGGAATGTGTCGCCTCACACCTCGGCAATCACTTCGATCTCGCAGAGGGCGCCTGCGGGCAGAGCCTTTGCCGCAACGCAGGAGCGGGCGGGTTTGCTCGTGAAGTGGCGTGCATAGACATCGTTGAATGCGGCAAAGTCCGCCATGTCCGCGAGGAAGCAGGTGGTCTTGACGACGCGCGTGAGGTCGGTGCCGGCGGCGGCGAGGACGGCACGCAGGTTCGCACAGACCTGTGCCGCCTGTCCGTCGACGGTGGTCGATGTGATCTTGCCTGCGGCGGGGTCGATACCGATCTGACCCGAGGTGTAGACGAGGTTGCCGACGCGCATTGCCTGACTGTAGGGGCCGAGGGCTGCGGGTGCGTTGTCGCTGTGAATGACTTCCATCATAGTTTCCTTTCATCTTGGGCATCTTTGTTCAAAAAAGGAAGCCGTTTCGGATACAAGCGGCTTCCTTTCGTCATTTGCCAAATGTGCTTACTGGATCGTCGTGACGCGAACGGCAACGGAGCCGCCCTCGTTGTAGGTCATGCCTGCGACCATGACGACCTTGTCGCCCTGCTTCACAAAGCCGTGCGAGAGCGCACCGCGCGTGCAGGATTCGATCATGTCCTCGACGCTCGTCCACTTGCGCCCCTGAATGGTGTAGACGCCCCAACGCAGGTTGATGTGACGCGCAATCATCGGACTCGGTGCGTAGGCGACGATCATCGCCTTTGGGCGGTACTTCGATACGACGCGCGTCGTGTAGCCGGACTGCGTCGGCGTGATGATGGCGGCGGCGCTTGTCTCGTAGGCGAGCTGTACGGTTGCGTGCGAGACGGCGTCGGTCACCGAGGAGCGCTCACGAATGCTGCGTGCACGGATGATGGAATCGTACTCAAGCGACTCCTCCATGCGCAGGGCAATCGTACTCATCGTTTTGACCGCCTCGACGGGGTAGTCGCCGCTTGCCGTCTCACCGGAGAGCATGATGGCATCCGCGCCGTCGAAGATCGCATTGCCTACGTCCGAGACCTCTGCGCGTGTCGGGCGCGGGTTCGTCGTCATGGATTCGAGCATCTGCGTTGCGACGATAACGGGCTTGCCGACCGCGTTGCACTTGCGGATGATTTCCTTCTGGATGACGGGCACATCCTCTGCCGGCACCTCGACACCGAGGTCGCCGCGTGCGACCATGATGCCGTCCGAGACCGCAAGAATTTCGTCAAAGTTGTTGACGCCCGCGAGATTCTCGATCTTCGGGATGATCTCCATGTGACCGCCGTGGGTTGCGATCAGATGGCGGATCTCCTCCACGTCTGCAGGACGTTGGATGAAGGACGCCGCCACGAAGTCCATGTCGTTCTGAATGCCAAAGATGATGTCGCGCTCGTCCTGCTCGGAGATTGCGGGCAGACCAAGTTCGACACCCGGTGCCGCCACACGTTTGCGCGTGGACATCGGTCCTGAGTTCTGCACGGTCGTCACGATGTCCTTGCCGCGAATCTCATCGACGACAAGTCCGACGAGCCCGTCCGAGAGGAGCAGCGTATCCCCCGGTTTTACCTCGTTATAGAGGTTCTTGTGGTTGACGCTGACGTGCGTCGCATCGCCCGGTGCATCGTCATGGGTCAGCGTGAACTTCTGCCCCTTTTCGAGCTGTACCTTGCCCTCCGCGAACTCGCCGAGACGCATCTCCGGTCCCTTCGTGTCGAGGATGAGCGAGATGACCTTGCCGGAACGCTCCGCTGCCGCACGCACCTTGTTGATACGCGCGAGATGCTCGTCGTGCGTGCCATGCGAGAAGTTGAAGCGTGCGCAGTTCATCCCGTTCTCGATGAGAGCGTCGACAATTCCCTCCGGATCCGTTGCCGGACCCTGTGTGCATATGATTTTCGTCTTTTTCAGCATATCATATCCCCCGTCTTATATCCCTGAAACTTACAACTATTAACATTCTACACTCTTTTGGGGAAGAAGTAAAGGAAGGGATCGTCTAATTTACGGAGACTGTTAAACAGCGTGCAATCGCTTTATTATACCGCCCGCATGGAGAACTGATGTAAATCACGTCGTGGATGTTCATAAGCTCTGCATTTATATCATTACATAACGGTGCAAGGAGTCCAATGGAAAAATGAATCTTACGTTCGTTTTTCGGAAAGAATACAGGAATCCAATTTGACAAAACTTTGATCTTTCTATTATGATGGAGCTTATTCTTCCTTGAAAGGGTGATTTTATGGATTTTTTTAATTCTCTCGTCGGTTCGATCAACGATTTCCTGTGGACTTATATCATCATCGTTGTGCTTGTCGGCAGCGGTCTCTGGTTCACGGTATCGACCGGTCTTGTTCAGCTGCGTGCGCTGCCCGAGATGGTGCGCCTGCTCGCGGGCGATCTCGGGCGGCGTCCGAGCGGGCGCAAGGCGATCTCCTCGTTTCAGGCATTCTGTGTGAGTACCGCCTCGCGCGTCGGTGTCGGCAACATCGCGGGGGTTGCGATTGCGATTGTGACAGGCGGTCCCGGCGCGGTCTTCTGGATGTGGGTCATCGCCTTCATCGGAACGGCAACGGGCTTCGTTGAGAGTACGCTCGCCCAGATCTACAAGATTCCGCGTGGACACGGACTCTTTCATGGCGGACCTGCGTACTACATTCAGAACGCCCTCGGGCAGCCGGCAGTAGCAAAGCTCTTTGCCGTGCTTATCTCCGTGACCTTTGGTCTCATCTATGTATCGGTACAGGCAAATACGATCGCGCTCTCGATGGAGAAGGCATTCGGCATCGACACATGGGTGATGGGCGGTGTCCTTGCTGTACTCTCGGGTGTGGTCATCTTTGGCGGCATCCAGCGTGTGGCAAATTTTGCAACCCTGCTCGTGCCTGTGATGGCGGGCATCTATCTCCTCATTGCACTCATTACCGTCATTCTGCACATCGATCAGGTACCCGCGATGTTTGCGCTCATTCTGCACGATGCGTTCAGTCCGCAGGCGGCGGTCGGCGGTGGCATCGGCACGGCGATCCTCACGGGGATTCGCCGCGGACTCTTCTCAAACGAGGCGGGGGAGGGCTCCATCCCAAATGCGGCGGCGACGGCAAATGTTACGCACCCGGTCAAGCAGGGCCTCGTGCAGGCGTTCGGTGTTTATGTTGATACATGGATTGTCTGCTCGGCGACGGCGTTCATCGTCCTCCTCACCGGGCAGTATGCGATCGGCGGCGATACGACGGGCATCGCACTCGCGCAGGACTCGCTCGCGAGCGTCTTCGGTCCGTGGGCGTCGAGCCTCCTCGCCGTACTCATCTTCCTCTTTGCCTTCAGCTCTGTTGTCGGCAACTACTACTACGGTGAGGTCAACATCCACTTCTTCGGCGGAAACACGGAGCGTGCGCTCTTCGTCTATCGTCTTGGCGTGGTTGCAATGGTCTTCTTTGGGTGCATCGCGGCATTGGGGCTCGTGTGGAACCTCGCCGACCTCTTCATGGCGATGATCTGCGTCACGAATCTTTACGCCATCGCACGCCTTGCACCGCTTGCGCGCATTGCACTCACAGATTACTTCGAGCAAAAGGCGGCGGGCAGGAATCCCGTCTTCGATCCGTCCATCATGCCCGATCAGCACGGCATTGAGGGATGGGGCGAAGATCAGTTCCACGCGCAGAGACATTAAGGACGTGCTGACATAGGAGAGGTTGGAGATCTCCCGCAGGGGTACTCCAATCTCTTTTTGCTTCCATTGTCTCCAGGGGGGGGCTCGCAGATATTATTTTCTGTGAAAGACTTTACTTTTTGTGTGCGCTTTCGTAAAATATAGTAGAGCTAGATAGTGATTCGCATAAGCGTGGCATGGGGATTGCTGTATTTGTCGGTGATTCTCTAGGGACGGGGGATGTTTATATGCTGAAAAAAGCAATTGCGGTCGTCACCTCGGGCGGGGACAGCCCCGGCATGAATGCGGCGGCGCGTGCAGTGGTGCGTACGGCGATCTATGAGGGCGTCGATGTGTACGGTGTGCACAACGGCTACAGCGGCATGGTGCACGATGATATTGAGCAGCTCACGACGCGCAGCGTCAGCGATCTGATCCAACGCGGTGGTACGTTTCTCGGCACGGCGCGCAGCAAGTCGTTTATGACGCCGGAGGGACGCAAGACGGCATTTGAGAATCTGCGCAAGCGCGGCATTGAAGGACTGGTCATCATCGGCGGCGACGGTTCTCTCACGGGCGGCTCTCTCCTCAGTAAGGAGACGGGCATGCCGATTGTGGGGCTGCCGGGCACGATCGATAACGATGTGTGGGGCATGGACTATACGATCGGCTGTGATACGGCATGCAATACAATTGTGGACGCGATCAACAAGCTGCGCGACACAGCGTCGGCGCATCGCCGCATCATTCTCGTCGAGGTTATGGGGCGCCACTCGGGGTGGCTTGCCATGATGTCTGGCATCGCCGGCGGGGCGGAGTACATCCTCGTGCCGGAGGTGGCATACGATCTTGAGGAGATCAGCTGCGAACTGAAGGAGATGTACGAGGCGGGTAAGCGCTACAGCATCATTGTGGTCGCTGAGGGCGCGGGCTCGGCTGTGGAGATCGGCAAGATCATCCGTGAGAAGACGGAGATCGACACGCGCGTTTCGGTGCTCGGTCATATCCAGCGCGGCGGTTCGCCGACGGTGGAGGATCGCATCAAGGCGTCGATGCTCGGTGAAAAGGCGGCGCTCGCAATCATCTCAGGGGTCAGTGATGTGGTCTACAGCTTCAACGAAGGGCAGGTCGTGGGCGTAAACCTCTTCGAGGCAGTCAACAATACCAAGACGCTCGATCCGGAGCTCGTACGGCTCTCGCGCGTGTTGGCGTAAATGGAAAACAGGGGGGCTGTTGCGTGTAGTCCCCCTTATTTTTTTCTTGACAGGGCGCAGCTCTCATGTTAGACTAGCAAGCGTTGCAGAAGTGAATAGCTTTTTTAGAGAGCACGTGGAGAGTTGTCCGAGTGGTTGAAGGAGCACGCCTGGAAAGCGTGTGTG
>CALALM010000150.1 GCA_937925565.1 uncultured Centipeda sp. | reverse complement strand
TAAAGTCCGCATTGAACGTCACCGCGTAAAACGTCCCCTGCACATCGACGAGCATTCCCTGTTTCAAATACGTCGAGTTGGTGCGGATCTTTTGCACGGGCACGTCCAGATCCACGCTGAGACTGTGGAGGAACTGCGCCATGCGCGAGGTCGCCTCCACATCGCTCTTCGTATGGTTGTAGTCGTTCCACTGCATACCGCCGAGGAATGCGACCGTGAGAAACAGAATGACGATGAGATCGCGGTAGCGCGTCGCAAGGCGGTTGCGCAGATATTTGATGCTCACGAACAGCAGCGCAGCGAGCGCGAGAAATGAGAGCACATACCAGACATTATCGCCAAACTGGCTGTGCGCCGTGATATAGTCATAGGTATAAAAATTCAAGAAATCTCCTCCTTTTCGCCCGTAGATTACTACAGGATGTACGATGCGTCAAGTTCTTTGTCGGGCAACGATGTATTCAGTATGCGATTGTATTTTCTCCGCATCTTCTGTTATAATATTGAAATTATCCGCGGATAGAGCGGAGGGACAGACCTCCGAAACGGGTAATGGAACGGTTTTCTGTGTATGAAGGGATGTTCTTCCACATCCCGGCGGGAGTTGACGCCATGAAGGGTGAGCTGTATATCAAGGAAAAGCGGTGCAAGGGCTGCGGGATCTGCGCGGCGTTCTGCCCGAAGAAGGTGCTCGAGGTGAGTCTGCTCGGCAAGATTACACCTGTGCGCCCCGAGGACTGTATCGCGTGTGGGCAGTGCGAGATGCGCTGTCCCGACTTCGCAATCTTCGTCGAGAGGAGGGCGTGAGATGGCTGAGACGAAAGCAAGGCTGATGCAGGGCAACGAGGCGGTTGCCGAGGGCGCGATTGCGGCGGGGGTGACGTTCTTCGCGGGTTATCCGATCACGCCGTCCACGGAGATTGCCGAACAGATGGCAAAGCTGCTGCCGAAGATCGGCGGCACATTCCTCCAGATGGAGGACGAGATCGGCGCGATGGGGGCGATCCTCGGTGCGTCGCTCGCGGGAGCAAAGGTGATGGACGCGACGAGCGGCCCCGGCTTCTCGCTGAAGCAGGAGCTGATCGGCTATGCGACGTGCGCGGAGATCCCGTGCGTCGTGGTGAATGTGCAGCGCGTCGGTCCCTCGACGGGACAGCCGACCGCGCCGTCGCAGGGCGATGTCATGCAGGTGCGTTGGGGCACACACGGCGACCATCCGATCATCGCGCTATCTCCGTGGAGCGTGCGCGAGTCGTTCGATATGGCGGTGCTGTCGGTGAACTACGCCGAGCGTTTCCGCTCGCCCGTCATCCTGCTGACGGACGAGATCGTCGGGCATCTGCGGGAAAATGTCACGCTCCCGTCGGCGGACGAACTGGACATCTATCCGCGCCGTCTGCCGAAAAAGACGCGCACCGAGGGCTATCAGCCGTTCGCCGTCGGCGAGGATCTCGTGCCCGATGTGGCGCGCTTCGGCGATGGCTACCGCATCCACGTCACGGGGCTCCTCCACGACGAGACGGGTTTCCCCTCGGGCAGCCCCGTCGTCACGGAGCAGCTGATCCACCGTCTCCACGAGAAAATCAATCGCGTGGGCGAGGAGATTATCCACACGGAGGAAGTCTTTATGGAGGACGCGGAGTACGCCGTCGTCAGCTACGGCGGCACAGCGCGCACGGCGTACGAGGCGGTACGTACTGCGCGAGCGGAGGGCATACGTGTCGGCTTCCTGCGTCTCAAGACGATCTGGCCGTTCGCGGATGCCGCCGTCGGCCGGCTTGCAGATCGCGTGCGGAGCATCCTCGTCGCGGAGCTGAACTACGGTCAGCTCGTGGGTGAGGTCACGCGCGCGGCGCACGGTACACCCGTCCGCCCGTGTCTCAAATACGATATGCACAGCTTCACGCCGCAGGAAATCACGGCGGCGATTCGTCAGATGAGCGAGGAGGTGCGGGCATGCGCACGGACATGAATACACACGCGGAGATCGACCGCAGCTATGAGCAGTATTTTCGTCAAAACCGCCTGCCCCACCTCTGGTGTCCGGGCTGCGGCAACGGCACGGCACTCAAATGCATTGCCGAGGCGATTGAGGAAACGGAGGGCTTTACGCAGGACAACACCGTCATTGTCTCCGGCATCGGCTGTTCCTCGCGTGGCTCGGGCTATATGGATTTCGACACGGTACATACAGCGCACGGACGAGCCATTCCGTTCGCAACCGGCATTAAACTCGCACGCCCTGAGCTGAACGTCATTGTCATCACGGGGGATGGCGATTGTACCGCCATCGGTGGTAATCACTTCCTCCACGGCTGTCGGCGCAATGTCGATCTGACGGTTGTGCTCTTCAACAACAACATCTACGGCATGACGGGCGGGCAGTCCTCGCCGACGACACCGCCGGGCAAGATGACGGCGACCGCACCATACGGGACGATCGACCGCCAGCTTGACGCGTGCCGCATCGCTGAGGCAGCAGGCGCGACCTATGTCGCACGCTCGACGGCGTTTCACGTCAAACATCTCACGCAGATGATTGCGGGTGGGCTGAAAAATCACGGCTTTGCCCTCGTCGAGGCGATGGTGCAGTGCCCGACGGCATACGGACGCAAGAACAAGATGGGATCACCCGCCGCGATGCTCACATGGATGAAGGACTCCGCCGTCATGAAATCGGCGTGGGACAAGCTCCCGCCCGAAAAGCGCACGCCGGAGAAGTTCCCCATCGGACTGCTCTACGAATGCGCGGGCGAGGAGTACGGCATGGCAAACGCCGAGATTCAGCGGCGTGCGGGAGGGCTCTGATATGCACAAGGAACTTCGTCTCTCAGGCTCGGGCGGGCAGGGCGTCATCACCGCCGCCATCATCTTTGCCGAGGCGGCGACCGCATGCGGCATGAACGTCGCACAGTCGCAGTCGTACGGCCCTGAGGCACGCGGCGGTGCGTCGCGCTCGGAGGTCATCGTCAGCGACAGCGCGATCTATCATCCGCACGTCGAACATCCCGACATCGTGCTCGCCATGACGCAGGCGGCGGCGGACAAATACGCGGGCGACCTCGACCCCGAGAGGGGCATCCTGATCGTCGACAGCGAGCTCGTCCCAAACATACCGCTGGCGGCGCATGTGGTCTCCGTCCCCATCACCACACTCGCCATCGAGAAGATCGGCAAATCTCTCTTTGCGAACATCGTCGCCCTCGGCGCAATCACACGCGTCTCCGAGATCGTCCCGCTCGACGCCGTAAAGACCGCCGTCGCAAACCGTGTCCCGCCCCACACCGTCGACCGCAATATGCAGGCGCTGATGGTCGGATATGAGGCGGCGGAAGAGTAGGACACTTTTCCATACACGACAGCCCCCGCTCACATTTCGTATGTGGGCGGGTTTTCGTATCGGTAACCCCGAGCATCTATCCTGAGTTCTCTTGACAGTGCACAGATTTTGCACTATCCTAAACAAAAGGAGTTGATTAGAATGTCGCAGACAAACGTCAGCATACGCATGGATACCGATTTGAAGGAACAGTTCAGCGCATTTTGCGCGGATATGGGTATGAGTATGACAACGGCGTTCAATATTTTCGCGCGAAAGACAGTGCGGGAGTACCGCATCCCCTTTGAAATCGGCGGAGAAGCTCCGAACGCTGAGACCCGCGAAGCACTCGACGAGGTGCGACGGATGAAGGCAGATCCGAGTCTCGGCAAACGCTACACCGACGTTGATGTGATGATGAAAGACCTGCTCACATGAAGTACACGATTCGCCCGACTTCACGTTTCCAGAAAGACTTAAAACGTGTTGCCAAGCGTGGCTATAACACAGATCTGTTGACCGCTGTCATCAAGAAACTGGCAAATGGCGAACATCTCGCACAAAAACATCGTGACCATGCGCTCACGGGAGACTACGCAGGTTGTCGGGAATGTCACATCACGCCGGATTGGCCGCTCATCTATGAAATTTCCAATGACACACTGCTGCTCTATCTGACTCGCACAGGGACACACAGCGACCTGTTCAAAATGTAAAAGCAGAACACTTCCCCTTGCGTAAGTACCCCACGAAAAAGTGCGTTCTTGTGCCCTGCCCCTCCATACGCTATCATGCAACGATAGAAATGGAGGTTTTCTTTATGAAGACATTGATTATCGCCGCGCATCCGAATCTCGAAGAGTCCGTCATCAACAGGCGGTGGCTGACAGAGCTGCGCAAACAGCCTGACCTCTGTACGATCCACACGCTTGCCGCGTGCTATCCCGACGGGCGAATTGATGTGGAGCGGGAACATCGGCTCATCGAGGCGCACGGCAGTCTGGTCTTTCAGTTCCCGATCTACTGGTTCTCCTGCCCGCCGCTCCTGAAGACATGGTTCGACGAGGTGCTGACGCACGGCTGGGCGTACGGAAAGAGCGGCGGGGATAAGCTGGAGGGGCGCAAGGTCACGCTCGCGGTTACGACGGGCGTGCGCGCGGAGGATTACAACATCGACGGACGATACCACTCGCTTGCGCAGCTGCTCACCCCGTTTGTATGGCGAAGCACGCCATGCTCGGCGAGCAGATAGAGAATCGCCATCTTATACTTGCCGCCAATCAGGGACAGCGTGTAGTGAAATCCCGTCTGTACGACCTCCGTCCCCTGCGGCACACAGCTGCCATGCTCCATAAAAATCCTCCCCAAGCCTTTCATAACCATAAGAAGAGCCGCCCTCTCTGCAAATTCGGGCGGCTCTTTTCATTTCGGATGCAGAACGGTGTTCATTATAGAGCAGGAAGGTCGTATCCGTCAAGCTTGACGGAGCTTACTTCACACCCGCTCCATCAAGCGCTGCGCGGACACTCTTCTGTGCACGGCGGAGTTTTTCCATCTCCTCGTCCGCAAGGCGCACTTCAAATGACCGCACGAGACCGTCCTGCGCGATCATGCGCGGGATGGAGAGCGCTACGTCCGTCATACCGTACTCACCGTTCATGACGGCGGCGCAGGGCAGGATTGTATGCTCATTGTAGAGGATCGCCTTGATGAAGCGGCAGGCGACCATGGCGATGCCCGTATTTGTAAAGCCCTTGAGATTGATGACATCGTACGCGGCTTGGATCAGTCCCTGCTCGACATCGTGACGATTGAGTTTCTCCTTGAAGTGGAAATACTCATCGAGGTGGTCGATGCCAAGCCCCGCGCAGTTGACGGTCGACCATGCGACAAAGGCATCGTTGCCGTGCTCACCGAGGACGTAGCCGTGGATGTTCTTCGGATCCATCGCATAGTGCTCGGCGAGGAGGTAGCGGAAGCGGTACGTCTCAAGCATTGTGCCCGTACCGAGGATCTTCGCGCGCGGATAGTCGAACTCGGTCGAAACGACATAGGTCGCGACATCGAGCGGGTTCGTAATCATGATGACCATGGCGTCCTTCGTGTATTTCACGATCTCAGAGAAGATGGAGCGCATGATCTTCGAATTCGTGCTCGCGAGCTTCAGACGGTCGGGCGTCTCGCCCGGCAGGATGGAGGGACCCGCCGTGATAACGATAAACGCCGCGTCGCGGCAGTCCTCATATGTCCCCGGATGAATCTTGATGTTCGTGCAGTACGGTGAGGACATGGCATGACTGGTATCCAGTGCCTCGCCGCGTGCGCGATCCATATCGAGATCGATCAGCGCGATCTCCGAGGCGAGCTGAAAGTCCGCGATCTTGTTGAGCACGGCAGAGCCGACGTTGCTCGTTCCGATGATAACAACTTTTCCCCTATTGACTGACATGACGATTACCCCCTAAAAATGCAAAAAAGTCCAAACGCAATGGTATGCGCTCGGACACTATGAACTCATGACGAACTGTGTGGAAGACAGCCATTTCATGGTGGATTGCACTTCTTTTCAATAGAACAGTTCCCGCAGGATCTCCTGCGCCATCATAGTAACACCACAGGGAATCATTGTCAATGGATTTTTCATGGAGTTTGACGTGTATACAGGATGGTTTTTATTGTCGATGGGTCAATGTGAAACGACAGTTCACAGACAAATATTTTCGTGTTATAATGCACGTGGGTGTTGTCAACGACGGTAGGCGGTCAATTCTGAGCCCCCGAGAGGGGGCATGCTTATGGGACCATACGAGTTTCTCTCACTGGTGTTCCTCGTTACAATTTGTATTGTAGCAATCAAGGCATAAGAAAAGCCGCCCTGAGTGACCAAACCTAGGCGGCTTATCTTAGCTATTTCCTAGTGTGGGGGCTGACCGTTTACCGGCAGCACCTTTTTCTGTGTTTATTATACAATTTCCGC
>CALALM010000149.1 GCA_937925565.1 uncultured Centipeda sp. | reverse complement strand
AGGGATATAGTATTATGAAACTGATCGCATCGGCAGCGAACGACTTTGGGGATCTCTTGTGCAGGTGCGGGGATTATAAAACGCCGTGAGGCAAGGCAGGCATAAGGACGCGCCGCATGTTCCGCATCCCGGGGCAAGGCGCCTCCACGAGACAGGAGGATGCAGGATGAAATACTATTGCGAAATCACAAGTTGGGGCGAGGAGTCTCTTTTCTTTTTGGATGATCCAAACGCCAATTTTATCATTATTTTCAACGACAACGCACCACCGGAGCTCGCTTCGTTCTCTGTACTTCATACACCCGCAAACTACAACGCAGACCCCGCAGTCGGCGATACGATGATCGTCTGCAATAAGGCGTTCACAATCACGGCAATCGGTGACGAGGCGCTGGATACGTTGAAGGAGCTCGGTCACTGCACACTCTCCTTCCGTGGGGGCGAGACGGCGGAGCGCCCCGGCTGCATTATGTTGCAGGGGGATGAGCCGTTCGTCAAGGATGATGTCAAGATGGGTGGAACGATCGAAATTCATTGATCGAAATTTACGGGGAGCTGTTGCAGCAGCGACAGCTCCCTTTTTCGGCATATGTAAGAAAATGTGTCAAATCAGGATGGACTGGGGCAGAAGGAGATCTGCGAGGTGCTCGGCATTTCACGCCCGACGGTCTCACGTATGCTTATCATCGGTAAGGAGCGTGGCATCGTTCGCATCGAGATCTGGAATCCGGATATATTGCCTATGGAAAGATGGAGCGCAAACTTGGGAACTGCATTTTCAGTTCTTTGCCCCTGCGGTTTTTTCGCGGAGGGAGGTACTCGAGGGATTCCTCGCGGAAAAGACAATCCGCAATGTGGTCCGTCTGTATTCGCTACTCGACCGCATCCTTATGGGCATCGGGATTCCCTCGATGGAGCACGCGACGCGGATATTGACTGCGCGGAGAATCTGATCCGGTTGTAAAAAGCGAAATATATGGTACAATGCAGATACTATGAATCTGTGAGGTGCTTATCTGCATGAACGATGAGAAAAATCTTGCGTGGCCGG
>CALALM010000148.1 GCA_937925565.1 uncultured Centipeda sp. | reverse complement strand
AAGATGGCGTGGCTGAATTTATCAGTGCTTCCTAAGTAAGACGAACACAGCGGAGCGGGCACGCAGCGTGTCCGCTTTTTTTCTGAAACTAGGGAGTGACGTTATGGATCTCGTCGTTGCGACGGCGGCACAGGGAGTTCTTTGGGGACTCTATGCGCTTGGCGTCTATCTGACCTATCGCGTTTTGGACATTGCCGATCTGACGGTCGAGGGCAGTTTTCCTCTTGGTGCCGCCGTTTCCGCCGCGATGCTCATAGCAGGCTATACGCCGCTGACGGCGATCTTCGCCGCCTGCGTGGCGGGCTGCATCTCGGGTGTTATCACGGGCTTTTTTTGCACAAAACTCAAGATTCCCGCGCTGCTGGCAGGAATTTTGACGATGATCGGTCTCTACTCCATCAATCTGCGCGTCATGGGCAAGGCAAATCTGCCGCTCCTGCAGCAGGAGACGCTCTTTACCGAGTGGAATCTCTGGGGGCTCGACACGGCGACGAACATCCTGCTCATCGGTACGGTCGTTGTTGTGCTTGCGATTCTGCTCACGTATTGGTTCTTTGGCACGGAACTGGGCACTGCCATCCGTGCGACGGGCGCGAATCCGCACATGATCCGCGCGAACGGTGTCAATACGGATGTGATGATCGTGCTCGGTCTGCTCCTTTCGAACGGCATGGTCGCGATCTGCGGTGCGCTCGTGGCGCAGAGCAACGGCTTTGCGGATGTCGGCATGGGCACGGGTACGATTGTCATCGGTCTCGCCTCCGTCATCATCGGCGAGGTGCTGTTCGGCACGCGCAGCTTTAAGAACTGGCTGATCTCCGTCGTGCTCGGCTCCGTCGTCTACCGTGCGGTCATCGCAATCGTACTGCAGCTCGGCATGCCGCCGAATGACCTCAAACTCTTTACGGCAATCCTTGTTGCCATCGCGCTCTCACTGCCACTCATCCAGTCGAAATATCACGCGATGAAGAAGGGGGCAGAGTGATGCTGCGCATTGAGGACATCAAAAAGACATTCAATCCCGGCACGATCACGGAGAAAAAGGCACTCACCGGCATTACGCTTCACCTGAATCCCGGTGATTTCGTGACCGTCATTGGCGGCAACGGCGCGGGCAAGTCCACGCTGATGAACGCGATTGCAGGTGCGATCTCCGTGGATACGGGGAAGATCTCGATTGCGGGCGAGGACATTACGAAGTGGCCGGAGCACCGCCGGGCGAAGTTCATTGGGCGCGTCTTCCAAGACCCGATGATGGGGACGGCGGCGCGCATGATGATTGAGGAGAACCTTGCGATCGCAGCGCGTCGGGGGCAGACACCGACGCTGCACTGGGGCTCGACGAGCGAGATGCGCGATGTGTTCCGTGAAAAGCTCGCGCGTCTCAAGCTCGGTCTTGAGGAGCGCCTCTCCTCCCGTGTGGGGCTGCTCTCGGGTGGTCAGCGGCAGGCACTGACACTCCTCATGGCGACGCTCGTGAAGCCGAATCTCCTGCTCCTCGATGAGCATACGGCGGCGCTCGATCCGAAGACGGCGGCGAAGGTGCTTGAGCTGACGCAGCAGATTGTCGAGGAGGATCATCTCACAACGCTCATGATCACCCACAACATGAAGGATGCACTGCGCTACGGCAACCGCCTCATTATGCTGCACGAGG
>CALALM010000147.1 GCA_937925565.1 uncultured Centipeda sp. | reverse complement strand
TCGCCGACGAGGGCGATGATGACGGTTGTGAGCTGGCTGACGATGCTTGGCATGGACTCCGGCAGGAGCACACGTGCGATGATCTGCATGGGCGTTGCGCCCATCGAGAGCGCTGCCTCGATCAGTCCGTGCGGTACCTCGCGCAGTGAAGTCTCCACCTGCCGCCCGATGAAGGGGACGGAGGCGATGACGAGCGGCACCATTGCCGCTGTCGTGCCGATCGCGGAGCCGACGATGAGACGCGTCAGCGGAATGATGGCAACCATCAGGATGATGAACGGGATGGAGCGCACGGCGTTGACGACTGCGCCGACCGTACGGTTCAGCATCGGTGCGTCGAGGATCTCGCCTTTGCTCGTGACATGCAGGAGCACGCCGAGCGGAACGCCGATCGCGGTCGAGATCGCCATGCTGATGACGACCATATAGATCGTCTCGCCCAGCGCCTTAGTTAGAAGGGGCATCATTTCGGCGGACATAGCCGATCACCTCCTGTTTCAAATGCTGTGTGGAGAGATATGAGATCACTGCCTCAATCTCGGCACGCTCGCCGCGTACACCGATGATCATGCGGCCGAACGGCAGCTCCTTGATCTGGTCGAGCGTGCCGAAGAGCATTGTGACCTCGATGTCGGGGAAGAGGCGAATCATATCCGCGAGCACGGGATCATCCGCGCTCTCACCAAGGAATGTCAGGCGCAGCAGCATATAGCTGTCCCGGCTTGGCGTGTGTTCGATGGGATTCCCGCGGAACGCCGTCGGCAGCTCGTTCGAGAGGAGCACGCTGATGAACTCCTTCGTGATCGGCTCGCGCGGCGCAGTGAACACATCCACCACGTCGCCCTCCTCGGCAATGACGCCGCCGTCGATGACCGCAACGCGATCGCAGATATCCTTGATGACCTGCATCTCATGCGTGATGACGACGACGGTCAGGCCCATGCGGCGATTGATATCGCGAATGAGCGCGAGGATGGACTTCGTTGTCTGCGGGTCGAGCGCCGAGGTCGCCTCATCGCAGAGAAGTACCTTCGGCTCGTTTGCAAGTGCACGAGCGATGCCGACACGCTGCTTCTGTCCACCCGAGAGATGGCTCGGGTAGGCGTCCGCCTTGTCCGCGAGTCCGACGAGGTCGAGCAGCTCCGTGACCTTTGGTTTGATTTCATCCGCAGACTTTCCCGCAAGTTTCAGCGGAAACGCAACGTTGTCATAGACGGTCGCAGAGGACAGCAGGTTGAAATGCTGGAAGATCATGCCGATGTGGCGGCGTTCCTCGCGCAGCTCGCTCTCACTCATCTTCATCAGGTCGCGTCCGCCCACGAGCACCTCGCCGCTCGTCGGACGTTCAAGCATATTGATGCAGCGAATGAGCGTGGACTTGCCCGCACCCGACAGTCCGATGATGCCGTAGATGCTGCCGCGCCCGATGGAGAGGTTGATGCCGCGCAGTGCGTGGATATCGCCCCCATAGGTCTTTACAATATTTTTTAGATGTATCATATCGTAGCTTTCCTTTGGCTGAGATTCCGATTAAACGTAGCACAGACGGGGAGCTTTGTCAATGTTTTCCCCCGCGTTCCATATGTGTTTACGTTAAATTCTTCCTATCGATAAATAGAAAATATTCGGTTGTCAGTGAGGGCAATCTCCGCTATAATAGGTTCAGACCATAGCAGAATACTCTCCTCTGTGATAAAAGTTGTTGCTAATGAGAATCGTTTACGGTATAATGAAATATCGGACGAATTTCGAGGGCGTTTTGTTGCGCCATAGCACAGAGGGGGATATTACGATGCGTTGTCCGGATTTTGAGCATTTGCTCGGCTATCATGCTGCACCCCTGCTTGCGGGTCTGGCGGCGGGGAGTCTGCTGTCCTTTCAAAAGAGCCGCTTTCAGGATTTTGAGGCGCTGCTTGCGTCCTATGAGCCGTGTTTTTCCTGCAAGGGGATCTCGATGTTCCGTGTTGCGGAGGGGGTGGAGTATGTCCTCATTCTCTTCTATCGGGCAGAGCTCGTCGTACGTGCACTTGCCGTGCCAAAGGCGCAGGAAATCCTGTGCGGGGCGGGCTACCGTCTGACCGACAGCATGGAGGAGCGGCTCGAGTTTCTGCGTCTGCGTATGCGCGTGCGCAAGACACTCCCGCCGGAGATCGGACTTTTTCTCGGCTATCCTCCGGAGGATGTGCGCGAGTTTATCACGCGTCGGGGACAGGATTTCGTTTACAGCGGATACTGGAAGGTCTACACGAACGAGGCCGAGGCACGGGCGCTCTTTGAGCAGTACTCGGTCTGTACACAGGAGTTCTGTACGCGGTTGGAGGCGGGGAGTCCTCTTGCCGAGTTGGTGCAGGCAGTATAGGGAGAGATGATCTCTCGTGATTCTTATGAGGAGGATTTCACATGGCAAAGGTAGCAGTTGTGTACTGGTCCGGTACGGGCAACACGCAGAAGATGGCGGAGGCTGTCGTCGAGGGCGCGCAGGGTGCGGGCGCTGACGTCGAGTGCTTCGAGGTGGACAGCTTCTCCGTGGATCAGATCGACGACTTCGATGGTCTTGCACTCGGCTGCCCCTCGATGGGCGCTGAGGAACTCGAGGAGGGCTCGTATGAGCCGTTCTTTGCAGAGGCAGTCGAGAGCGGCAAGCTCTCCGGCAAGCCGGTCGTGCTCTTCGGCTCGTGGGGGTGGGGCGCAGGTGCTTGGATGGAGACGTGGTCCGAGCGCACGACCGAGGCGGGTGCGAAGCTCGTCAACACCTTCATCGTTGAGAATGAGCCGGATGAAGAGGGCGTTCAGGGCAGTAAGGATCTCGGCGCGGAGCTCGTCGGAGCGCTCTGAGGCGCAGCTGTGTTTTATGATTGAACGGAAAGAGTCGCTTCGCGCGGGGCGGCTCTTTTTCTGTGTGGCAGTTCTTTAGCAGGATTTTAAGGACAGAGCAGAGAATTTATAAGAGATATGTCTGCTGTAAATTTGCTTCGTACGTTTGATTGTGATGGAGGGAAAGGGTTGATGATCTATGGGAACTGAGGCAACGGCCGCACAGGCGGCGGGGTTCATTCACCCCATGATGTCGGACGTGATGACGATGCTCTCGTTCATTCTCGTTGTGGCGAGCGTTGCAATCGCCGGCGTTGCGGC
>CALALM010000146.1 GCA_937925565.1 uncultured Centipeda sp. | reverse complement strand
CAGGTACCCATGAAAGCCTCCCTCGGCGAGCCCTGCATGCAGAGCGGAAACCGCCGTTGTTTGTGCCTCCGTCAGTTCCTCGACGTACTCGCCTGCTGTGCCCATTTTATAACTGTCGCGCAATGTGCGCCGCTGATGTTCGATCAGCAACCCTGCCGCGAGGAGATTCTTGATCGTCGCAGACGAAACGCCCTGCGCATCGAGTTCTGCACGCGCATATTCGCCGTGTTCCCGAAAGAGGGTGAGCGCCCGTGCCTGCGCAGGTTTACGTGAGAGTCCGGCAAGGATTCCGTCCGTAATCTCCCCCGCTGTATAGAACTTCTCATACTGCGCCTTGTCGCGCTTGTCCGCATGATACTCCTTGCGTATGAGACCATAGCGCAGGAGTTTTTCTATACACTCCTCCACCAACATGGCAGGAAGTGCACGACGCAGCTCCGCCATCCGTTGACTGCCGCTCTTGCACAGATATCGATAGACGGCGTTCATGTTCCTATCCGCAAGGATGGGGTGTGCCGGATCTGCATCCTCCGCCGCTGCATAGACGGGAAAGATGCGCAATCCACTCTTACCCGGCATAAAGAGCCGCATGATCTCTGCCGGCGAACAGAGATAGAACGCTGCGAGCTCCTGCGCAGCAGCAAGGAGCTCGGGCGAAAACCACGCCTCCTCATCCACCGCCTCGATGATCTCCCGCAGACGATGTCCTCCGTCCCGCGCGGCGTCATAGGGACGCACGCGTGTGATGAATCCCTCCTTGCGCACGTTGCCAAACGGCACGAACACGCGCCATCCTGCGCCGACCTGTGCGAGATGTTCCGGTAGAACATAGGTGAACTCCTGCGCGATGCTCTTGACTGGAATATTGATATAGACATCCGCAACGGTCATATGTTCACTTTCTCATTAAAAAAGCCGTTACACGAAACATTTCGTGCAACAGCTCCTTTCCATACATTACTATGAGGCAATCGCCGCCTGATTCGCAAGAATTTCCTTGCATGCCTGACATGCGGGACATATGCAGGTATCTTCCCCCTGCTCCTTCGCCTGCTTTGCCGCAGCATTATACTCTCCTGCTCTCTGCGCGCCGAACAGAGCAATGCCGTCCGGCGACTCTGTGAAGCTGATAACCTGATCAATCGTCAGCACATCGCTCTTGATCTCCTCGATGAGTGCACGAAACGCAGATTTCTCCTCCGCCGTGTCCACTGCACCGAGGAAGGCATCTGCCTTTTCCTTGAGCCCCTCATAGGTCATCGGCGCCTCACTCAGTTTGTGTACCCGTTCGATCACATAGTCGCGATCCGCTACCATATCCATCCGCCTCCGCTCAGTTCTCAAATATTCGAATTTATAAAACAATCTAGTGGATATTATAGGGCAATACACGAGGTTTGACAACTGAAAAAATTTTTGATTTTCAACCCCTATCTGTTTTTCTCATAATTTGTGGCTCAAGTCACAGTTTTTTTGATGGATTCCATGTATGCTATGCACAGAAAGAGTTGAAGCCCACAGAGGAGGAACAGCTATGGCAATCCTGAACAATATTCCGCATCAACAGGCACTTCTGCTCAAGGAGCAGGTCGCATACGTAGAGGGACAGGTCGTCAGCAAGACGCTCGTCCAGAACAAGGGGCTCGGTGTCACACTCTTCGCCTTTGCCAAGGGCGAGGGCATCAGCACGCATGAGTCGAAGGGCGATGCGCTCGTCACGGCGCTCGACGGTGAGGGCGTCATCAAGATTGACGATGAAACCTATACGCTCAAGGCCTGTGAGAGCATCGTCATGCCTGCAAATCACCCGCACTCGGTCTATGCGGCGAAGGAAACACCATTCAAAATGATGCTCGTCGTCGCATTCCCCGAGGCGTAATATATACGCCAATACGATACATTTCTCCCTGACAGCAACACCCGTGGCAGAAGAGCCACGGGTGTTTTGCTTTCCTATTCATCCTCCCGCCGCAGTGCACCCCCCTTTTCCTGCTGCAAAAAAATGCGCGGCGAACACTTCATATATTTCTTGAAGACCGTACAGAAATTCTTGTAGTCGCCAAAGCCGTTTTCCTCCGCGACCTCGTAGACGCGATATTTTCCCGAGGAAAGCTGCAGGATGGCGTTCTGCAGACGTGTGCGCGTCAGAAGTTCGAGGAATGTCTGCCCCGTCGCTTCCTTGAATTTGCGGCTGAGGTAGCTCGCACTCACACCTGCCTCTTCGGCAAGCACTTCAATGCTCAGCTTCTCACGATAATCTTGCTGAATCCGCTTCATTGCGTGCAGCACATAGGGATTGAGCCCACCGTCCGCAAAATAGCGCCGCCAATCAACGCCCTCCACAACGGGTTCCGCCCCCGGTGATGCGCTCTCTTTTGCCAATCTTCGCATGAGTGCGGCAAGCTCCACCTCATCGACGGGTTTCAACAGATAGTCCGCCGCATCCAGACGAAGAGCCTTCTGCGCGTAATCAAACTCCGCATAGCTCGTGAGAAAAACGAGCTGCGGCAGAATTCCCTCCGTCCATGCACGCTCTGCCATCTCGATGCCGTCCATGCACGGCATGCGGATATCCGTCAGCACAACGTCGGGACGCTCCCTGCGCAGGAGTTCGAGTCCTGCCCTGCCGTCGGGTGCATCCCCGACAACGCAGCAGCCCATCCCCGCCCAGTCGATCGTGGAGAGCAGCCCCCGCCGAATGATCTCCTCATCCTCAACAATCAGAATGCGCAGCATCTCCCTCAGCCCCCTTCCCCATCGTTACGGGTAAAACCATCGTTACGCGCATCCCGCCCTCCGCGCGCCGTTCAATCTGCATCCCGTATTCCATTCCAAAAAGCAGCTGAATACGCCGATGTATATTGTATACCCCTGTGTGCACAGAGCAGTTCTCACCGCGCTGCATCATCGTACGCAGATGCTGCAGCGTTTCCTCCGCCATCCCCGTACCCGCATCCTCAATCACGATGTGCAGCTTCCCATCATCAATCGCAACGCACGTGAATATATGAATCTCGCCCTCCGCATTCGCCCCATAGTGGATGGCGTTCTCCACGATGGGCTGCAGCAAAAGCTTCGGCACGAGGCAGTGCATCGCCTCCTCGGCGATCTCCTGCCGATAGATGAGACGCGCA
>CALALM010000145.1 GCA_937925565.1 uncultured Centipeda sp. | reverse complement strand
GCATCGTCATCGAGCTGCGCCGCGACAGCGCGCCGAACGTCATCCTCAACCAGCTTTACAGGCACACACAGCTGCAGGACAGCTTCGGCGTCATCATGCTCGCTCTCGTGGACGGGCAGCCCGTCATCATGAACATCAAGCAGATGCTCGGGCACTACATCAGCCATCAGGAGAACGTCATCACGCGGCGCACGCAGTACGAGCTCGCAAAGGCGGAGGCACGCGCCCATATCCTCGAAGGACTCACGATCGCCCTCGATCATCTGGACGCCGTCATTACAACCATCCGCGAGAGCCGCACGGCAGACATCGCACGCACGGCACTCATGGACGGGTTCCGGCTCACCGAGAAGCAGGCACAGGCGATCCTTGACCTCCGCCTCCAGCGTCTCACGGGACTGGAGCGCGAGAAGATCGAGGAGGAGTATCAGGAAGTCCTCAAGATGATCGAGGAGCTGAAGGGCATCCTCGCCGACCGCATGAAGGTACTCGCCATCATCAAAGACGAGCTCATCGAGGTGCGTGACAAGTACGGCGACGAGCGCCGCACGGAGATCACCTTTGACGCGAGCGAGATGGACATCAAGGATCTGATCGCGGAGGAGGATGTCGTCGTCACCCTCACCATGAGCAACTACATCAAGCGCATCCCGCTCGACACCTATCGCCGCCAGCGGCGCGGGGGCGTCGGGGTCAAGGGCATGGGGACGAAGGAGACCGACATCGTCAGCGACCTCCTCATCACCACCACGCACCACGACATCCTCTTCTTTACCAACCGCGGACGCACATTTGTGCTCAAGGCATACGAGATCCCCGAGAGCGGACGGCAGGCGAAGGGCACGGCGATCGTCAACCTCCTCGCCGTTGAGAGCGACGAGCGCATCACCGCCGTCATCCAGATCAAGGAGTTCCGCCCCGACCGCTTCCTCTTCCTCGGCACGAAGCGCGGCGTGGTGAAAAAGACGCCGCTCATCGAGTTTGCAAACATCCGCAAGAGCGGACTGAAGGCGGTCAACCTCGATGAGGACGACGAGCTCATCGGCGTCAAGTTCACCGACGGTGAGAACCGCATCATGCTCGGCACGCGCGGCGGCAAGGCGATCACCTTCCCCGAGGAGGACGTGCGCTCGATGGGACGCGGTGCGCGCGGCGTGCGCGGCATCAACCTCAGCGACGGAGATGAGGTCGTCGCAATGGACATCCTGAAACAGGGCTCCGAGGTCCTCACCGTCACCGAGGGCGGCTACGGCAAGCGCACCACCGCCGAGGAGTACCGCAGCCAGACGCGCGGCGGCAAGGGGCTCATCAACATGAAGGTCACCGAGAAGACCGGTCCCGTCGTCGGCATCCGCGTCGTACGCGAGGATCAGGAGCTCATGCTCATCACCACCGACGGCATCGTCATCCGCACGACTGTGGATGAGATCTCCCTCATCAGCCGCAACACACAGGGCGTCAAACTCATGACCCTCGGCGAGGCCGACCGCGTCGCCTCGATGGCAACCATGAACCGCATCGTCGATGCGGCGGGCGAGTAAAGGGAAACACTGATCCGTTCGGCACCGCCGTCCTGACGGATGTCACCGGATCGGCGATCCCCGGGCATGAAGTGAAAGGAGAACCGCCCATTGGTTGAAAGCATCACTTTTCCGGAATTTTCTCCGACCATCCGAAAAATCTACGGAGAACTAAGCACACACGTTCCATTGATAACCATCGGGGAACGCTCCTACATGATGCGCGCCCATGTGGACTACGCCTCCACCGACGTACACATCCTCATCGGCAGCTATTCCTCGCTTGGTCGCGATCTGAATTTCTCCGTCGGGCTGAATCACGATTACCACAGTCTCACAACCTACCCGCTCGAAACGATCCTTGCGAGCAACGAAAAACCGACCGAAAGTCAGGATGACAGGTACAACCGCCATCAGATCATCATCGGCAACGACGTGTGGATCGGCTCCGATGTCAAGATCATGGGCGGCGTCCGTATCGGCAACGGTGCCGTCATCGGCGGCAGCACCGTCGTCGCAAAGGACGTACCGCCCTACGCTGTCGTCGTCGGCAATCCCGCGCGGATCGTAAAATACCGTTTCGACGATGCGACCATCGCACGCCTCCGGCGCATCAAGTGGTGGAACTGGCCGCTCGCGGAGATTGAGAAGTACATCCCGCAGTTCCGCAACAACATGGACGCATTCCTTGCGGCGTTTGACCCGCAGGATACGGAGCCGCCTGTGGATGAAATCGGGGAGACCGTCGCCGCACTGCGGGAACAGGGGATCCATGTCTCCTATTTCGTCCCCGACTTCGAGGCGGATCCCGCCCATGCCGTCTGGCCGCGCACACTCGACAGCTACCTCACCGCCTACACGGCAGAGGACAGCGCGGCACTCATCCTCGCCATCCCCGAGGGGGAGGCATATCAGCCCTACCGCGAGGCGATTCAGAGCCGCCTTGCCGCCGAGGGCGCAAACGCACCGCTCGTACTCTCCCACGCATCCACCCCGCAGCAGCCCTTCTCCATCCCGGCGCTGCGGGCGGCGGATGCCTGCATCACAACGCGTTCCGCCATCTCCTCCGTCTGCGTCGACTATGCCGCTGATGAAAACGCCGCCATCCGCTACGGTCTCGACCAGGGCGCACTACTCTTCCCGCCGGTGGGCTAAGGATCGATGCACCCCGCAAGCCGTTCGGCAACGGAGAAAGCCGAATCCGTCCGTAATGCGTACCTGCTCCGCTTCCCGACGGAGAAACGGAGCATTTTTTTGTGCCGTTTTTCTTTTTTATCTGTGCGTCGCGAGGTATTCCGTCCAGATCCCCTCGGGGACGAGGCGGCCGCCCGTCGCCCATGCGATCTGCGTGACGCGTTGCAGACGATCGGGGGTGAGTCCGTGACGCGCGCAGTAGGCACGCGCGGTGGGAAACCGGAGGAGTCCGACGGGTCCCGCGAACGAGGCGCAGCTTGACGGCTCGATGCGGATGCCCTCACTCCCGTCGAGATCGCGCAGATAGTCATAAAGATGTGCCTCGGAGACGGTGAAGACGCCCGCCATGTGGTTCGTCATGATGCGTGTGACAAGACCCGAGGGACCGGCGCAGGCGAGCCCGTCCGCATCGGTTTTGCCTGCGATGCCGAAGTCGTGCACGTTCGCCCGCTCAAACTCCTGCGTTGCAACACCGAGGAGGACGGAGGGGCACTGTGCCGGCTCGACGAAGAAACAGTGCACGTTGTCGTGATAGAGCCGCCGCAACCCGTAGGAGACACCGCCCGGCGCCCCGCCGACCCCTGCGGGGATATAGACGATGAGCGGATGTTCGCTGTCCACGATAATGTTCTGCGCCGCAAGCTGCTCGTCCAACCGTTTGGCGGCGACAGCGTAGCCGAGGAAGAGATCAACCGATTTCTCATCATCGACAAAGTGGCTCATCGGATCCGTGTCCGAGGCGCGCCGCCCCTCCGCGACCGCACGCGAATAGTCGTCCGCGTACTCGATGACCTCCACGCCGTGACTGCGCAGCAGGTTCTTCTTCCACTGCTTCGCATCCGCCGACATATGCACGCGCACGCGGAAACCGATGGCGGCGCTCATGATGCCGATCGACATGCCGAGATTGCCCGTTGACCCGACCTGTATGGTATACTGCGCAAAAAAGTCGCGCAGGTCGGCAATCTTCGCATAGTCGTCCGTAATGCGCAGACGCCCCGCCGCAACCGCCAGATCCTCGGCGTGCTTCAGGACCTCGTAGATGCCGCCGCGCGCCTTCACCGAGCCCGCAATCGCGAGGTGACTGTCCATCTTGAGAAGGAGGCGTCCCGGAATCTGCGCATGGTACTCTGCCGCGAGGCGCTCCTGCATCCTCGGGATCGTGCGCAGCGGCGACTCGATGAGTCCGTCGGTCTCCTCCGTCTCAGGGAACGCACGGCGGAGAAAGGGGGCAAAGCGCCGAAGACGCTCTGCCGCATCGGCAATATCCGCATCCGAGACGGCGAGCTGTGAGAGTCCGTCCACCGTGTCAAACGGCAGGAGGCGCGGATTGATCCACACCGTTTCCTGCGCATCCGCAACGGCACGCAGGGAAGGATCTGCGGCGATGTAATCAGCTGCTTTCATAAAATCTCCTCCTACATAAAATCTGCTGCACGATATTCGCGCTCATTATAACATATTTCCCCAGACGATGCCCACAGAACTCTCGCTAAGGAGCAAAATTCGTGCTATAATCTACCGTGGAAAGATAATGTATTCTGCACAGAGAAAGGATTATGCCGCATGGGAATGTCGTTTCTGGATTTTTCTCCGACCCCGCATAAGGTGATGTACGATGCCGATATACCGGCTCCCATCCTGACCTTTGGACCGATGTCCTATATGGTGGATATTATACCGGAAACCAACACCATCGACTGCCATGTGCTGATCGGCAATTACTGCTCCATCGCACATCGCGTGACGTTCAGCATCGCCACCAATCACAATTACCACTGTGTCACAACATTTCCGCAGCACAAGATCGCGCCCTATACATGGGATTCATCCATGCCCGAACCAAAGAACCCCTTTGCCGATCCGATCAACCGCCATCAGATCGTCATCGGCAGCGACGTGTGGATCGGCTCCGATTCCTTCCTCTTCGGCGGCGTGCACATCGGCAACGGCGCCGTGATCGGCGCGGGTACGGTCGTGGCAAAGGACGTGCCGCCCTATGCCATCGCCATCGGCAATCCCATGCGCATCGTCAAGTACCGTTTCGACGCGGAGACCATCCGCCGTCTGCAGCGCATCAAGTGGTGGCACTGGGAAAAAGAACAAATCGAGCAGTACATCCCCGCGTTCAACAACGACATGGCGGGATTTCTGGATCGGTTCGACCCGGGCGAACCGGTGTGGGAGGAGGACGAGGCATATGCAGCAGTGCGCGACCTGCGTGCGGACGGCTATACCGTTTTCTACTGCATCCCGGATTTCGGTGTGGAGCCCGCCTATGCCGTCTGGCCGCGCATGATCGACCGCTTCCTCGCCGCATATACCGCTGAGGACAGGGTAGCACTCGTGCTCGCCGTCTGCG
>CALALM010000144.1 GCA_937925565.1 uncultured Centipeda sp. | reverse complement strand
CCTCGATTCGCCAGCGTGTGGTGGCGGCACGTACGATCGAATGGGAGCGACTGCATCAGCATGGGCTCTTTTGTAATGCTCAGATGAATCACAGCATGATCAAGAAGTATTGCCGGCTCGAGAGGGAGGCGGAGAGTTTGCTTGAGGCTGCGTTTCACAGAATCAATTTATCGGCACGCTCCCATGACCGCATTATCAAGGTGGCGCGAACGATTGCCGATCTGGCGCAAAGCCCTGCCATCACGGCAATACACATCGCGGAGGCGATACAGCTGCGCTCTGATGTTGGGCTGAACATTGAGTGAGATGACAAATGGGGGAACATATCATGTCTGAACAAACGAAGTCTGTAAAGCTCGAAATCTTTATTCCGGAGACGCATCTCGCGCAGCTGCGGAATGCGCTGCGATCGGTGGATGCGGGACATCTTGGGAACTATGACAGCTGTCTTGCCTATTCGCGTGTGACGGGATCGTGGCGGCCGCTTGTGGGAGCTTCTCCGTATGAGGGAACCATCGGAGAACTGTGCGAGGCCGAGGAGCTCAAGGTCGAACTGCGCGTGGAAGCGGATCGCTTGGATGAGACACTCTCTGCGGTCAGAGCTGTTCATCCCTATGAAACACCGGAGATCTTTGTCATTCCTCTCGTGTGCTAAGGAAGCTCTGATAAATTCAGCCACGCCATCTTAGCGCATCTTTTTTGCCCGCACTGTGTCGGCAAATCCTCCACATAGCTTTTGCTATGCGTCCGGTTTGCCTCCTTGTTCGGACGAAAAAATCTACGCCAATCTGACGGACTTCATTTTATCAGCGATTCCTTGGATTTGCGCTGTTGTAACAGATTGGAGCAACATATGTGTAAGGAATGCGGATGCGGGCACAGAGAGCGCACGATTCACATACACAGCCGCATGAGAAAGCGCAGAGAGAGCATTGTCCGAAAGGAGGAGCCGAAGATGCACGAGATGGCGATTGCCGAGGGCATCCTCGGCATTGCCCTCGATCAGGCGCGCGCAAACGACGCGCAGCGGATCGAGCGCATCCACCTCCTGCTCGGGGAGCTCTCGGGGGTGGAGACGGAGGCGCTGACGCTTGCCTTTTCCTCGCTCGTGCGCGGAACGATCGCGGAGCAGGCAGACCTGACTTGGGACCGTATTCCTCTGTCGGGGCGCTGCCATGACTGCGGCAGGGAGCGCACCCTGCGTCCGCAGGACTACCTCTGCCCCGACTGCGGCGGCGGGATGGAGTTCACGCATGGGCGCGAGATGCGCGTCGACTATATAGAGATGGAATAGGATATGAAGGTTGTTGTAAAGGCGGATATCCTCGGGCGGAATGAGGCGACGGCGGCGGAGAACGCGGCGCTCTTTGCGCGGCATGGCATCTACGCGCTGAATCTCCTCGGCTCGCCGGGCTGCGGCAAGACCTCGCTGCTGGAGCAGACGCTCGCGGCACTCGGCAAAGAGTTGCGGATGGCGGTGATCGAGGGGGATCTCTTCACGACGAAGGACGCGGCGCGCATCGAGCGCTGCGGCGCACCTGTGGTGCAGATCAACACGAGCGGCGGCTGTCATCTGGATGCGGCAATGGTCGCGGCGGCGCTCGGGCAGCTGGATCTCTCGGCGCTCGACCTCCTCGTGATCGAGAACGTGGGCAACCTCGTCTGCCCCGCGGAGTTCGCGCTCGGTGAGGATGCGAAGGCGGTTGCTCTCAGCATCACGGAGGGCGATGACAAGCCGCTGAAGTATCCGCTCATTTTCAAGGAGTCGGCAGTCGCGCTCCTGAACAAGGTTGACATCCTGCCCTATACAAATTTTGATATGGCGGCGGCGGAGCGCGACATCACGGCACTCCATCCCGGCATCGAGGTGCTGCCTGTCTCGTGCCGTACGGGCGAGGGGCTGACGGCGTGGCAGGACTGGCTGCGCACGCAGGTGCGGGCGAAGAAGAAGCAGACGTGACAATAGGAGGAAGGCGATGAGAGTGATCCATGACCAGTTGGTTGCGGTGGCGCCCGTGACGGTGCTTGGGATCGGCAATATCATTTTGCGCGATGAGGGCTTCGGCGTGCGTGCGATGGAGTATCTGGACGAGCACTATCGCTTTTCGCACGATGTCCGCCTGCTCGACGGTGGGACGCTCGGTCCCGAACTGCTGCATTTCATCACGGGCACGGAGAAGCTGCTCATCCTCGATGCAGTGGCGGGCGACGCGCCTGCGGGTACGATCTACCGCTTTGAGGACGACGCGGTCATGGCACATTTTCAGGAAAAGATGTCCTCGCACGAGGTCGGGATTCAGGATGTGCTCGCGTGGCTGACGGTGACGGACCGCGCGATCCCGAACGTTGTCGTGCTCGGGATGCAGCCGTATGAGGTGACGGCGGGGCTCTCGCTCAGCCCCGAGATGGCGGCGGCGCTGCCGCTCTTTGCACACCGCGCGGTGGAGGAGCTTGTCCGCTGGGGCATCGTTCCTGTCGAGCGGCGGCAAAAAAAGCTGCGGAGCGCCTGAGTTGCGGCACGTTGCCGATACGATCGGTCAAGGAGGAGGCGCGCGGGAACGGCGCGCCTTTCGTGTTTCAGGGATTGTGCAGGGGGTGGGCTTTCGCCCCTTTGTCTATCGGCTTGCGGAGAGATTCGGACTCAGCGGATGGGTACGGAACGACAGCGCGGGGGTCGGCATTGAGGCGGAGGGAGCGGCGGCGTCACTGGATGCGTTCGCGGCGGCTCTGCGCACGGAGGCTCCGTGCGCCGCAGCCGTTTCCTCTGTGACGTTTGCGGAACTGCCGCCGACGGGCGAAGAGGGCTTTCACATCCTGCCGAGTCCTGCGGGGACGGTCGCGCGGACGCTCGTCTCGCCCGATCTCGCCGTCTGTGCGGACTGCCGCCGTGAGATTCTGTCCGCAGGAAACAGGCGGCATGGCTACGCCTTTACGAACTGTACGAACTGCGGACCGCGCTATTCGATCATTCGCGACGTGCCCTATGACCGTCCGCTGACCTCGATGGCGGCATTTCAGATGTGTCCCGTGTGTCAGCGGGAGTACGACGATCCTGCCGACCGCCGCTTTCACGCGGAGCCGAATGCGTGTGCGGACTGTGGTCCCTCCTATCGTCTTCTCGTCGATGGGGTGGCATGGACGGGCGATCCGCTCCTGCGCGCGCGGGAGCTTATTGCGGCGGGCGGCATTGTCGCCGTAAAGGGCATCGGCGGCTATCATCTCGCGTGTGATGCGCGGAGTGATGTGGCGGTGCGCCGCCTGCGGGAGCGAAAGCACCGTGAGGCAAAGGCGCTCGCCGTGATGGCGGGCGGTATGGCGCTTGTGCGGTCGCTTTGTACGGTTTCCGAGGAGGAGGCACGCTGGCTGCGATCGCCCGCCGCGCCGATCGTGCTGCTGCGACGGCGTGCGGAGGCGGATGTCGCACAGAGCGTCGCGCCCGGGAATGCGTACCTCGGTGTGCTGCTGCCGTATGCGCCCGTGCATCTGCTTCTGCTCGATGAGGGTGATCTCTGGGTCATGACGAGCGCGAACCTCAGCGGTGCGCCGATCCTCTACGAGGACGATGTTGCCGTGCGTGCGCTTGCGGGGATTGCGGATGCGATTCTCATGCACAACCGCACGATCGTGCACCGCGTCGACGACTCCGTGCTGCGCATGACGGCGGGCGGGCGCCAGATGGTGCGCCGCAGTCGAGGCTTTGCACCGATGCCACTCGCGCTGCCGACTGCAAAGGAGCGGGCGGTGCTTGCGGGCGGGGCGGAGCTGAAGAATACGTTCTGCCTGACGCGCGGAGCGGAGGCGTTTCTGAGCGAGCACATCGGCGATCTGACGGAGCGCAGCGTGCTTGCATCGTATGAGGCGACGATCGCGCATTACGAGCAGTTTTTCGAAGTGCGGCCGCAGATTCTCGCCGCCGATCTGCATCCTGCCTATCTCTCGGGGCAGTATCTCGCATCGCGTGCCGCGCGGGAGGGGCTGCCGCTCGTGCGTGTGCAGCACCATCATGCGCATATCGCTGCGGTGCTCGCGGAGCACGGATATGAGGGGCGCGTGCTTGGCGCCGCGCTCGATGGAACGGGATACGGCGCGGATGGGGCTGCGTGGGGCGGGGAGTTTATGGTCGCCGATCTGCGCGGCTATGAGCGGCTCGCACATTTTGCGTACCTGCCGCTCCCGGGCGGCGACCGCGCGGCAGCAGAGCCGTGGCGGCTCGCGCTGTGGGTGCTTCATGGGATGTACGGGGCGGAACTGGCGGCGCATGCACCGAAGTTTGCCGCCGCGCTTCCCGCAGGGTGGGAGCTGCTCGTGCAGGCGACGGCGGCGGGGGTGAATGCGCCGCCCACGTCGAGCGCGGGGCGGCTCTTTGATGCGGCGGCGGCACTGCTCGGGGGGTGCCGCGTGAATGCGTACGAGGGGCAGGCGGCGATCGGGCTCGAATTGCTCGCGCGGAATGCGCGGCGGGCGGGTGTCGTGCTGCCGTATGTGCTGAATCGTGTGTGTGCGCCGATGACGGTGGATTTTCTGCCCGTGCTGCGTGTGCTCGCGGACGGCGCGGAGGGGCTTTCGGAGGAGGAGCGTGCGGGGCGTGCGCTTGACTTCCATGTGACGATGGCGGCGGCGGTCGCGGAGGTCCTCTCTGTGCTTGCGGGTGCGACGGGGCTTCGGACGGTGGCGCTCTCGGGCGGCGTGTTCCAGAATGCGCTGCTTTTGGAGCAGGTGCTCCTGCGCCTTAGGGATTTCCGCGTCCTCCTGCCGCATATTGCCCCGCCGAACGACGGCGGCATTGCGTACGGACAGGCGGCGGTGGCGCTCGCGCGGATGGGATGATAAAGATGATTGGAGTTTTTGATTAGCCTTTGTGCGTGCCCGTCGCGAACGCTTAGTTGCGCAAGCGTTCGTGCGCTTGTACGCTTAAATACCGTCGGACTTCTTAAACGCGCTTCGCTTGAACGAAAGAAATCCGACGGGGCGTACCGCGCCCTTTACTCACTTGCTCCACTAGGATTCGCTTAGGAGTAGCGCATGGCTACGACGCACGTCCCGTTGCTCGGAACATTTATCATAACGCAAAAAACGCAGGAGTTTTCAAAAAGCTCTTGCGTTTTTTTGCAAAAAGAGATAGAATAGAAAACGGAAAAGAAAACGTTTACTTTCACTTAACTACAATTTTGATGCTTAACCAAAGATGAACGGAGGATGCAGACGATGGCAATTTTGGACGAGATGAACGAGGTGTTTCGGGAGAAGTTCGGTGCCACCGAGACGCACGCATATTTTTCGCCGGGGCGCGTGAATCTCATCGGCGAACACACGGACTACAACGGCGGACACGTTTTTCCGTGCGCGATTTCGCTCGGGACGTATGCGCTCGTCGCGCCGCGCACGGACAATGTATCACGCCTCTACTCGATGAATCTGCCGGAACAGGGCATTGTGGAGTTCCCGATGCACGGCGCGGTCAAGAGCGAGGCTTACGGTTGGGCGAACTATCCGATCGGCGTCGTGCGCATGATGGAGGATGCGGGACACGCGGCGGCACACGGCTTTGACATCCTTTTCTACGGCAATCTGCCGAACGGTGCGGGGCTGTCTTCCTCTGCCTCCATCGAGGTCCTGATGGGCGTCATTCTAAACGATGAGCTTGGGTTGGGCATCGACCGCGTGGAGATCGTGAAGCTCGCGCAGAAGGCGGAGAATCAGTTTGTGGGAATGAACTGCGGCATCATGGATCAGTTCGCGGTCGGGATGGGGAAGAAGGACTGTGCAATCCTGCTCGACTGCAATACGCTTGAGTACCGCTACAGCAAGCTTGACCTCAAGGGGTGCAGTATCGTCATCACGAACACGAACAAGGCGCACAGTCTCGTCACGTCCGCGTATAACGAGCGTCGGATGCAGAGCGAGGCGGCACTCAAGGCTCTGCAAAAGGTCAAGGCGATCAAGTCCCTCGGCGAACTGACAAACGCGGAGTTTGATGAGAACGCCGCCGTAATCGAGGATGAGGTCGAGCGCAGACGCGCACGCCATGCGGTCTATGAGAACCGCCGCACACTCGAGGCGGTCGAGGCACTGGAAAAGAACGATGTGAAGCGCTTCGGTGAGCTGATGAACGATTCCCACGTCTCCCTGCGCGATGACTACGAGGTGACGGGGCCGGAGCTGGACACGCTCGCGGAACTTGCGTGGCAGCAGGAGGGCGTGCTCGGCTCGCGCATGACGGGCGGCGGTTTTGCGGGCTGCACGGTCAGCATTGTGCGCGACGAGGCAATCCCCGCATTCGAGAAGAATGTGGCAGAGGCGTATACGGCGAAGATCGGCTATGCACCGAGCTTCTATGTGGCAAATATTGCGGACGGCGCACGCCGCCTGTAAGGTGAAAGGAGCATACTCATGGCTATCTTGGTTTGCGGCGGTGCGGGCTACATCGGCTCTCATGCCGTGCATGCGCTCGTCGAAAAGGGCGAGCAGGTCGTCATTGTCGACAACTTGCAGACGGGGCATCGCGGCGCGCTGAACCCTGCGGCGAAATTTTATGAGGGCGATATTCGCGATACCTCCGTGCTCGACAGGATTTTCATGGAGAATAAGATCGAGGCGGTCATCCACTTCGCGGCAAATTCGCTTGTCGGCGAGAGCATGGAAAAGCCGCTGCTCTACTTCAACAACAATGTCTACGGGATGCAGGTGCTCCTTGAAGGGATGGTGCGACACGGCGTCGACAAGATTGTCTTCTCCTCGACGGCGGCGACCTATGGCGAGCCGAAGCGCGTGCCGATTCACGAGGACGACGAGACGTGCCCGACGAATACCTACGGCGAGACGAAGCTCACGATGGAGAAGATGATGAAGTGGGTGAGCCGTGCGAACGGCGTGCGCTATGTCTCCCTGCGCTATTTCAACGCGGCGGGGGCATTGCCTGATGGCTCGATCGGCGAGGATCACAAGACGGAGACGCATCTGATTCCGCTTATCCTGCAAGTACCGACGGGGAGGCGCGACCATATCACGGTGTTCGGTGACGACTATCCGACGCCGGACGGGACGTGTCTGCGCGACTACATCCATGTGGTCGATCTCGCGGATGCCCATGTGCTTGCGCTCGAGTACCTCAGAAAGGGCGGTGCGAGCGACATCTTCAACCTCGGCAACGGTCAGGGCTTCTCGGTCAAGGAGATGATTGCGGCGGCGGAAAAGGCGACGGGACGCTCCATCAAGGTGGAGATTGGCGCACGCCGTGCGGGCGATCCTGCACAGCTCATTGCGTCGAGCGAGAAGGCACGCTCCGTGCTTGGATGGAAGCCGCAGTTCACGGATGTGGAGCAGGTCATCGGGACAGCGTGGAAATGGCATGAGAGCCATCCGCACGGGTATGAGGACTAGGACGGGAGGATGCATCATGTGTGACATTCAGCATGAAATCAGCCGGCTTCTGCACTTTGCCCGTCAGAAAGGGTTGATTGCGCCGGAGGACGAGGTCTATGCGGCGAACCGCCTCCTTGATGTGCTGCACGTTGAGGAATATGTGCCCGAAGAGGTGGATGAAACGCTTGAAACGGCAACGCCGATTTTGGAGAATATGCTTGACTATGCGGCAGACAATGGGCTGATCGAGGGCACGACGGATGAGCGCGATCTCTTCGATACGCGCATCATGGACTGTGTGATGCCGCGTCCGTCCGAGGTTGTGCAGAACTTTAAGGATCGCTATGAGCGTTCGCCGCAGGAGGCAACGGACTGGTACTATCGTCTGAGCATCGCCTCGAACTACATCCGCAAGGCGCGCATCGACAAGAATATCGCGTGGAAGGCGGCGACGGAGTACGGTGATCTCGATGTGACGATCAACCTCTCGAAGCCGGAGAAGGATCCGCGCGACATCGCCAAGGCGAAGCTCGCAAAGTCCTCCTCCTATCCGAAATGTCTGCTCTGCCGTGAGAACGAGGGCTATGCGGGGCGCGTGAACCACCCCGCACGTGAGACGCACCGTCTGATTCCATTGGATTTCGGCGGGCATGAATGGTTCCTGCAATACTCGCCCTATACCTACTACAACGAGCACTGCATTGTGCTGAACAGTGCGCATGTGCCGATGGTGATTTCGCGTGAGACGTTCGAGAATCTGGCGGCATTCCTTGAGATTTTCCCGCATTACTTCGCGGGGTCGAATGCCGATCTGCCGATTGTCGGCGGGTCAATCCTCTCGCACGATCACTATCAGGGCGGGCGTTATACCTTCGCGATGGAGCGCGCGGCGGTGGAGCAGGAATATCGCTTCGTGAACTATCCGAATGTGCACGCAGGGCGTGTGAAATGGCCGATGTCGACGCTGCGCCTCACGTCCTCGGACAAGGGGGCGCTCATCGACCTCGCGGCGAAGATTCTCGCGGCATGGCGCACGTACAGCGATGCCTCCGTAGAGATCCTTGCAGAGACGGACGCGCCGCACAATACGATCACGCCGATCGCGCGGCGGCGTGGCACGGACTTTGAGTTCGATCTCGTGTTCCGCAACAACCGCACGACGGCAGAGCATCCGCTCGGACTGTTCCATCCGCACGCGGAGGTGCACCACATCAAGAAGGAGAACATCGGCCTGATCGAGGTGCTGGGGCTGGCAATCCTGCCCGCGCGCCTTAAATCAGAGATGGAACAGGTG
>CALALM010000143.1 GCA_937925565.1 uncultured Centipeda sp. | reverse complement strand
TAGACGGCGCGCTCCTTCACCTGATCGAGGATGCCGAGCTTCGTAAAGACTTCCTCGCTGTACTGTCCGACGGGCACGCCCTTCGGCTCACCGAGGGCGATGTGCTTGATCTCGGGATCGAGCACCGCCTTGAAATCGGGCAGGTTCAGCTTGCTATCCTTCGCCGTGATCAGGACGACTTGGTTGACGAGGAGGTCGACGCGCGTGCCGTCCGCAAGCAGCTTCTTCTCATCGAGCGCGTTCATCTGCTTCTGTGCGGCAGAGACAAAGACATCGGCGGCGCCGCCGTTCTCGATCGCCTGTTGGAGTGCACCGCTGCTGCCGAAATTGAAGACGAGCTTTGTATTCCCATGATCCTTCTCGTACATCGTCGCGAGTTCCTTCATCGCATCCGTGAGGCTCGCTGCCGCAGAGACCTGCAGCTCGACCGGGCCTTCCTTCGGCGTCTCCATCTTGTTCGCGCTGTCGCCGCCGCCAACGCAGCCTGTGGTGAGGAGTGCCGCTCCCGTAAACAGCGCCATTAACATTTTCTTGAGTTTCATGTGTATGCTCCTTTACAAATAGGTGGGTATGGTCGTTTCCAACCATGCCCCGTGACGGAATCCGTCAGGCAAGGTGTCGTAGCAAAATATCTGCCTTAGATCGCCTTGCTCGGAGTAAATTAATCGGAAGTCTCAGCTTCCCCTTTCGTCAGCGCACGAATGTGCCGCTCTTGCCGCCGGACTTGCGCTCGAGACGGATGTCCGTGATTTCCATACGCTTGTCAATTGCCTTGCACATATCGTAGATGGTGAGGAGTGCAACGCTCACAGCGTGCAGTGCCTCCATCTCGACCCCCGTCTCGCCTGTGACTTTTACAGTCGCAGTCGCACGTACGGCGCGGCGCGGAATCTCCTCAAGCGCGAAGTCGAGCGTGCATTTGGCGAGCGGCAGCGGGTGGCAGAGCGGGATGGTGTCCGATGTGCGTTTTGCCGCCATGATCCCTGCGATGCGTGCAACGCCGAGTACATCGCCCTTCGCAGCAGTGCCTCCCTCGATGGCGGCATAGACCGCATCGCTCACATAGATGCGTCCGCTTGCAATCGCCTCGCGGTGCGTCTTCTCCTTGCCGCTGACATCCACCATGATCGCGGCGCCGCCCTCATCGAAGTGCGTCAGTCCTGCGTTCGGCATGTGTATTCCTCCTTTCTGACCGAATGTTTTAATCATAGCGTACCTTGCATTGAAAATCAATCGTTTGCGCGCAATCTTCTGTTACAGAAAAGAGGGACAAAGGGCGCAAAAAACCTTTCTCATTTACGAAAAATCATAGAGAAAATTTATTTTATGTGGTATAATCAATAAGAAGAATGTATAAATGAGAATGGTTTTTAGAGAAAGATTAATTCGTCGCAAAACTATTCTTGTTTGATCGCGAATGTGTATTATATACTATGTGTTTTCAAAAATACATATCGATGGAACGGGAGGGACTATGCGGGAGGTTCGCGTTCAGGACGCAGTAGGGATGATGCTCTGCCACGACATTACGGAGATCGTGCGGGGGGAGCGCAAGGGAGCGCGATTCCGCAAGGGCGATGTGATCCGCGCGGAGGATGTCGAGGTGCTGCTGCGCATTGGCAAGGAGCATATCTACGTCTGGGAGGATGACGAGAATATGCTGCACGAGAACGATGCGGCAGTGATTCTGCGTGACCTCTGCCGGAGCGACTACATGACGGCGAGCGAGCCGAAGGAAGGCAAGATCGAGCTGACATCGACAGTGGACGGCGTGTTCGAGGTGCGCGAGGATGCACTGAATGCGGTGAACGACATCACGGATGTGATGATCGCGACGATCGCGCAGCACTATCCCGTAAAGGCGGGGACGAAGCTCGCAGGGATGCGCGTGATTCCGCTCGTCATTGATAAGAGCACTATGAAAAAGGTGCGTGAGACGGCAGGTTCCGAGCCGCTGCTGCGCATTCTTCCCTATCGAAAGATGAAGGTCGGCGTTGTGACGACGGGCTCGGAGGTCTTTCACGGACGCATCAAGGACACCTTTACGCCCGTCATTGACAGCAAACTGCGCGCGTTCGGACTGCAGGTAGACGAGCATCGTCTCTCAGATGACGGGACGGAGCATACGCGTGCGGCGATTGAGGAACTGCTTGCCATCGGCATGGACATGGTACTCTGTA
>CALALM010000142.1 GCA_937925565.1 uncultured Centipeda sp. | reverse complement strand
GATCGTCCCGTACACGATGTTGTGATTGAGAAAATTACCATCAAAGACGCAGCGGAATGAACTACGCATACCTTTTGTTGTGTGCGGACGGAAGTCTTTATGCCGGATGGACGAACGACCTGAGGCGGCGCCTCCGTGCACACAATGAGGGAAACGGGGCCAAATACACGCGTGGGCGCAGACCTGTTCGACTTGCCTATGCAGAAGGTTTTGCAACAAAAGAGGAAGCACAGAAAAGGGAATGCCAGTTCAAGAAGATGTGCCGTCAGAAACGGCTTTCGTTGATCCGAGCAGGACAGGAAGATGCAGAAACAGCTGCGCTGGTCGGAGCGGTCAACGCGGCAGAATTAGAATAAAGGGGATTATTTCATGACAGAGAAGAAGGTCATGCTGACAGAGGACGGCTATAATAAGCTCGTCGAAAAGCTCAACTATCTCAAAAGTGTTAGCCGCATCGAGGTTGCCGAACGCCTCAAGGCAGCCATCGCACTCGGTGACCTCTCCGAGAACTCCGAGTATGATGACGCGAAGAATGAGCAGGCATTTCTCGAGGGCGAGATTCAGGAGCTTGAGACGAAGATTCGCAACGCTGACATCATCAAGGCAGGGGACGGCAAGACCGTCACCATGGGCAGCCGTGTAACGGTGAAGGATCTGGAATTCGACGAGGATGAGACCTTCCTCATCGTCGGCTCTACAGAGGCTGATCCGGATGAGGGAAAGATCTCAAACGAGTCCCCCCTCGGCATGGCACTGCTCGGACAGAAAATTAACCATGTGGTCAATGTCAATGCACCGGCAGGTTTGATTCAGTACAAGATCATGGATATTAAGAAGTAAGGAGCAGGGATGGCTGAAGAAAGAGAAACTACAGCGAATGCGCCGGAGCAGGATCTCAATGAGATGATGCGTGTCCGCCGCGAAAAGATGGATGCTTTCCGTTCCATGGGCGTTGCACCATTCGGACATCGGTTCGAGGTGACGGACTATGCGGCACCTCTGAAGGAGAAGTACGATTATCTTGCCGAGGATGAAGAAGGGGAAGAAGTACGTATTGCCGGACGACTGATGGCAATACGTGGGCATGGCAAAGCTTCCTTCTCTACACTCAATGACCGCACGGGGAACATACAAATATACTTTAAGCAGGATGTCCTCGGCGAGCAGAAGTACAAGGAAGAGTTCAAGCGCCTTGACATCGGTGATATCATCGGGATTCGTGGCGTTGTCTTCAAGACACGGCGCGGAGAGATCACCGTGCGCGTGGAGGACTTCGATCTGCTTTCGAAGTCGCTGCGTCCGCTGCCCGAGAAGTTCCACGGACTCAAGGATGTGGACATGCGCTATCGTCAGCGCTATCTCGATCTCATGGTAAATCTCGAGGTGCGCGAGACCTTCCGCAAGCGGACGAAGATCATTCAGTCTATCCGCCGCTATTTGGACGAGCGTGACTTCCTCGAGGTGGAGACTCCTGTGCTCTCGACACTCGCGGGCGGTGCTGCAGCGCGTCCGTTCATCACCCATCACAACGCACTCGACATCGATCTCTATCTTCGTATTGCGACGGAGCTCAGCCTCAAGCGACTTATCGTCGGAGGTCTCGATCGCGTCTATGAGATGGGACGCATCTTCCGCAACGAGGGCATGGACGTGCGCCACAATCCGGAGTTTACCTCCATCGAGATCTATCAGGCGTTTGCCGACCATCGCGATCTCATGGCGATCACGGAAGGGATCGTGCGTCAGGCCGCCGAGGATGTACTCGGCACGACGAAGATCACATATCAGGGCGTTGATATCGACTTGAACAATGTCCGCACAATCAGCATGAATGACGCCGTGCGCGAGGCGACGGGGAAGGACTTCCTCTCCTGTCAGAGTGTCGATGAGGCGCGTGCAATGGCGCGTGAGATCGGCGTTCCGTTTGAGGAGCGCCACGGCATCGGCGGCATCCTCAACGCTGCATTCGAAGCAAAGGTCGAAGACTCGCTCATGCAGCCCACCTTTATCACGGGACATCCGACCGAGATCTCGCCGCTTGCAAAGCGCAATCCGGACGATCCGCGCATTACGGATCGCTTTGAGTTCTTTGTCTACGGACGCGAGCTTGCCAATGGCTTTACGGAGCTGAACGATCCCATTGATCAGGAGCA
>CALALM010000141.1 GCA_937925565.1 uncultured Centipeda sp. | reverse complement strand
ATCATCATCGAAACCAGCCACTACCGCTGCGAGCGCAGCGGCGAGATGACGTTCCGCGGCATCCCCGTCGACGCGAGCAAACGCATGGACGACAAGTACATGGACAGCATCGAGCCGTTCGACTACAGCGAGCTCCACCCCTTCTCTGCTGCGTATTTCACGGGACACCTCGCCGACAAATTCGATGTCGATGTCAAGGAATCCCTGCCGCGCGCCGATACGCGCCTCACGGCGAGCGTCATCCACGCGCTGAGCAAAACCGTCAGCGGCTATACCAGCACCTCCCCGAGCGGCAGCTCGAAAATCCATAAGAAGTCGGGCGATGTCCGCTACGCCATGATGCCCGTCTGGATCCTCACCACGAACTATCAGGGCAAGCCCTACACCTTCATGATGAACGGACAGACCGGCAAATTCGTCGGTGCGGATCTCCCCAAGGACACATTCAAGGAGTACGTCTACCCCCTCATCCCGTCCGCGCTCGTCTTCGCCGTCCTCTTCTGGCTCGGCCGGCTCATGTTTAACTTGTAGGAGGTGCGGCACATGATGAACGAAACAAGACGCGGACGCAGTACGCTCCTCACCCTGCTTCTCCTCTGTCTCAGCATTTTCATCCTCACCGTACCAAAGGCGGCAGATGCGGCGGGCATCGGAAACGCACGCGTCATCGACGAGATGAACTTCCTCTCCGATGCCGAGGTGCAAAAACTCGATGCACAGCTCGCAGCAGTGGAGCGAAAACATCACATCCGCATCCTCACCGCAATCGCCAGCGATTGGAAGGACAAGCCGCTGAAGCCACTCGCGGAGAACATCATCAAGACCATCGCTCCCGGCGGTGAAAACGGTGCAGTTCTGCTCCTCCTCTCGCCCGAAAACAAGACCTACTACGTCGCCACGGATGCAAGGCTCGCCACGCGCATTACCGACGAGGGCATTGAACACCTCACGGAGAAATTCCAGCCCGCATTCGAGAGCAAGAAATACGCCGATATGTTCACGGCATTTGGTCAAGTCGCGGGCGAAATGCTCACCTACTACGAGAAGGAAGGCAAGCCCTTCACCACGGGCGGCGCACTCAGTGCCGTTGCCACGTGCAGTCGCGGCTGGGGGGACACAGACAGGGGATGCGGGACTGGGTGCTGTGCGCGTGATCGACGAGTCCGACCTCATCACCGATGCCGAGGAGCAGGCACTGGACGCAAAGCTCGCCGCTTATGAAGCGGCGCACGGCATTCGCATCCTCGTCGGCACGGTCAAGAACACGCACAATCAGGTGCTCGGCAAGGTCGCCAATGCCGTTGTCGACCGCATCGCGGACGGCAGCGCAAACGGCACCATCGTCCTCCTCCTCGCGCCGAAGGAGCGCGACTTCTACATCTCCACCGACAACAAGATGCGCGTACGCATTACCGATGACGACGGCATCGAACACCTCGCCGGGCAGTTCGTCCCCTCCCTGAAGAAGAACAAATACGCCGAGGGATTCACCGCATTTGCCGCCGCTGTGGATGAGATGGTAACCTACTACGAGAAGGAAGGAAAGCCCTTCAACCCGGATGCCTTCCTGTTCACCATGGTTGCCCTCGTCGGTGCGCTGATCCCTGCTGCCATTGTTTACTGGTTCGTCTTTGCCAATCTCTCTGACAGTATGCTCAGTGTCCGAAGTGCCCACGAGGCAGACGACTACGTCGAGCGCGGCAGCTTCCGCCTCACACACCGAGAGGACGTCTTCCTCCGCACCACAGAGTCCCGTGAGACGAAGTACAAGGAGACATCATCCTCCTCGTCCTCCTCGGGTTCCTACATCACCACTTCCAGCCGCGACGAGAGCCACGGCGGCGGCGGGAAATACTAGAGGTGCCCATGCCCGATACAAGTGTCAGCTACAAATGCCCCAAATGCGGTGCGCCGCTCACCTTTCTTCCCGGACACAACCACGTCACCTGCGAATTCTGCGATGCCAAGATCAGCATCGCGGAGATGGATGCCCTCTTCGAAAAGAAGCAGGAAAAGGCTGTGCAGACCGCGGAGAAAAAAGAGGCGGAGAAGAACACCGAGAGAGAACGCAGTACATGGGATGATGCCGAAACGGCACACATGATGATCCAGACCTGCTCCTCCTGCGGCGCGGAGCTCGTCTCCGACGGCAA
>CALALM010000140.1 GCA_937925565.1 uncultured Centipeda sp. | reverse complement strand
CTCCTTGGCAAGCCATGACAGTACCCGTGCTTCGATAGCCGAGAAGTCCGCAACGATGAATTTCCTGCCCTCCTTCGGGATAAAGGCAGTACGAATCAGCTGCGACAACACATCCGGCACAGAGTTGTAGAGCAGTTCCAGTGCCTCATAATCTCCCTGCCGCACGAGGCTGCGGGCGCATTCGAGGTCGGTGAGATGATTCTGAGGAAGATTTTGCAGTTGCACGATGCGTCCCGCAAAACGTCCGGTGCGATTTGCTCCGTAAAATTGAAACATTCCCCGTGCACGGCTGTCCACACAGACGGCATTTCTCATCGCCTGATATTTCTTCACCGAGGATTTCGCGAGTTGCTGACGAAGCACCAATACATCGGAGACAGGAGACTGGGCGGTCTTGAGCAAAGCTGTCACAGACTTCTTATCAAGTGACTCCGTTTCAACACCGCGCTCTTTGAGCCATTCTTTCATCTGCGCCACGCTGTTCGGATTCTCAAGCCTGGTCAGAGCTTTCAGGCGTTCCATCAACTTGTCCTTTGTGGTCGCGTCAATCTGGACGGCATTCTCCACGAGAGGCATATCAAGCCGTATTCCACGATCATTGATTTCTTGGTCGAGCACATACTCCTCCCATACCGATTGCGGCACAGGATATTTGGACAGACGTTTCTGTATTGCCATCTCCACTTCCACGTCGCGGCGGTTGTAAGACTTAAAGAGTTCCCACTTCTCTCCCGTAGGCTCGTGGAACGGAGGCGTAGAAAAATAACGAATGAGTGCCTTGCCCTCCGTCATTTTCTGCTCTTCCAGTCCCAACACTCTGCCCACGGCGGCAAGCGATAATGGCAAGCCCATGTAGGCAGACCAGACCATTGTGCATCGCCAGCTGTGGGGATTCAGAAAACGGGCACACTCTTTGGAAAGCGGATGATTGTCACGGAACGGATCGAGGTCTATCCCCAAGTCCGACAAGTAACGCGACAGGCACACACGTTCAAAGTTGGCGTTGAACGCCCACTTGATGACGCTATCATCCGCCAGCGCATCCAGAATTTCCTGCGGAATCCGCTCACCACGCACGAGGTCAATGACCTGCACCGCGCCTCCGTCCACGGAATATCCAAAGAGCAGGATCGCGAAATCCTCTGCCTCGGTGTAACGATATACGCCGCTTTTCCCAATATCCACACTGCTCCGCGTTTCGAGATCAACGGACAATGATTTCATGTCACTTCTCCTTCCGTGACAAAAGCAGCGAGGAAGAATCCCCGCTGCCCGTGTCGGTCAACTCTTATTTAGCTGAGAAAGTCCTCGTCCTCATCGGCGAAGTCATCCTCGGCGCGTGTCTTGCCGCCGAGCGGCTCACCGTCGGAAATCTTCTGCAGGTTGTTCAGTCCGCAAGCGATGCCCTTGTTGCCGTTCGAGTTGAATGCATAGAAGTTGATGCTTGCGCGTCCGTACACACCGGAGTAGACTTCCGAGTGCTCGATGATCGGATTGCGGGCAGCATCCACGATGCCGGGAGCCGTAGCCGAGTTTGCGTTGATGAAGTAGCTGTCCTTGTATGCCGCATCATCCGGGCGTTCCACATCGCCGTCACGGAGTGGGTTCTTGATCGCCGTGAGTGCGGGCACGGACTTGCTGCTCCCCTTGAGCTTCGACTGCCCTTCCTCGTATGCCGCCTGAATGGCGCTCCTCACTTCCGTGACCGTCTTGGTGTCGGACTTAGGGATAATGAGCGAGACGCTGAACTTCGGCGTACCGCCGTTGATGGACTTTGCCTGCCAGACGTTGGCATAGCTCCAACGTGTCTTGACACCCGTGATCACTTTTGTCGGATTGATAACTTTTGCCATGATGTGTTTTCTCCTCAACTTTCCTTAAAATCTTCTGCTGCGGTATTCATCGCAGGCCGCTTGTCGCTCATGGGAGCGAGTGTGGGTTTCCCCTGCGGCTTTACGATGAACCCACCGAGCAGTTCCTCAAACTTACTTTTTCCAAGAAGTGCGGTCATCGCCGTAATTCCGAGCAGTTTCTGCTCATACGGCTCATAGCCCGCTTCTTTGACGGTTTTGGCGACTGCCGCCTCATCGGTGTACTTCCGATTCGAGCGACCTTCCACCAGTTTCCAGTCCGTCCACCGTTTTCCTTGGATCGCCCGCTGCAAGGCATACTCCTTGATGTCACCGACCCATGCCGCGAGTGTATCGGCTTTTGCAAGCACCGCTTCTACTTCCGAATCTTCCAGTGTCGGTGGCATTTCGAAGTCATACCGGGCGAGGTCCAGATTGTACTCTGCCCGCTTGCGGCACGTTGCCTTAATCCTGCAAAACTGGCAGTGCGCTCCAGCGCAAAACTCGCCTTCTCCTGCGTGTGCCAACTTCGCGGCAGGAACGAGCGTATCTGCCGCCCATGTCAGAAGGTCTACTTTCGAGATGGTGTACTCCGAGATGTTGCTGAGTCTCGGTTGGAAGATAATCATCCAGATCGACTCGATGTCGTACAGTCCGTCGAACATCTGGATGCAGCCGAGCGCGTAGCACATCATCTGCGGATTGCGCTCAGCACTGACCTCAATGCCCTTTCCGTGCTTGTAGTCCACGATGCAGACGGTCTTGCCGGAGATGATGAGCGTGTCGGCTGTGCCGAACCCATCGGGTACAAAGTCTGAGAAGTCCACACGCTGCTCCACGGACACCATCGTATCCTTCGACTCCTCGCGGAACTGCGACACAAGCCCCATAACGAACTGGGCATAAAAGTCTGCACACTCTTCCATCTCACTGTCATAGGAGGACAGCTTCTTGGTCGGATCGCGCACTCGCTCACCAAGTGCCTTGCGGAGTTTGTACTCACAGAGCATGTGCGCATCTGTCCCTTGGGCGGCATACTCGCTTGGCGCATCAGACTTTTCCGCATTGAGGCGAGCTGACGGCGGGCAGGCGATCCAACGTGCGGCAGAGGATGCGGAGAGGACGGCGTGTTTACGAGCCAATCTTCTCAGCCTCCTTCAGGAGTGTCGCATAGTGCTCCGGCGCAAGCTCGCTGAGTTTGTCTACGCCGAACTTGGAGATCAGAGACTTGACTGCTGCGCTGTGCCCTTCGACAGAGAGCCGTGCAAGCACGGTGCGTACTTCTTCAAGTGTCGGTGAGGATTCCTCCGATTCCGACACCTTCGACTGCTCATCGCTTGGAGTGCTCTGCACGAATTCCTCCAAGACATCGACCAATCGGTGAAGAACGCCGATAAGCTCGGCTATTGCTTCGTTTTCCTCCCGCATGGAGATCACTTCCTTTCAATTGACTGCGGGGATTTTCACCTTCCTATAAAGAAGAGGACACCGCCGTATGTTTTGGTCACCGATTTTTACATAAAATCTTTGAGCTGTGCTTGAAGCCCGGGCATGAACTTATTCATGCGCTTGCGGATGCTTTCCTTAGATTTGAAACCGACAGCGGCGGCAATGGCACGCTCCGACTCTCCCGCCGCCCTGCGGATAAGAATTTCATGGTCGATGGGATCGAGTTTGGAGAGAGCCTCGTACAGACTGCGATTACGCTCCTCGCGTGCTGCAGTGTCGGCAACATCCTCGTGGACGGGAAGTGCCGGGTCATTGACTTCCACCGCACGTTCCAAAGAGATTGTCCGATACACGGGATGTGAGCATCCATCACAGCTGCGGTTGGCGCAGCAGGGCTTTCCTTCATACATACAGTGCTGCTCGCGCTTTTCCCGCTTATCCTCCCGCCAGATCGGACGCATGACAGCGGAGTATTGCTCGGTATTGACCGGCGCATAAATCGCCTGTCCCGATGCCTTGAAGAATTTCTCGCCGGTTGCTTTGCGACGGACGAGCTCATCCATCCCCGTATCTCTGGTTCCACCATTTTCGTGAATCTGGATTGGGACGAGAACATACACGCCCAACTTCTTACTGAGCTGAAAACGATGCCCTTGCTGTTGGAGAGCCTTGACCTCCTGCGCAGAGTAGTCTTTGATGATACCGTTAAGCTGGATTTTCATAGTTTTGCGTTCCTTTCGTTCTTGCCGAACGGCGGGATGCAAAACTACGCACGGGCTTCAGTCCGAAAATGGGCATAAAGAAGCACGGTGGGAGCATAGAGATGCTGACAGGCTAGTTACCTGTCAGTATCCCTATTCGCATCCCGCCGTCCTATGGCCATCTTGGACAACAGATTGACTTACTTAGGGAAACCGAATTTGAATCTTCCTACCACCACCTTAAAAATCTTTTTCTACATAGAAGCAGACGAATACATCCGATTGGGTCACCGCTTTTTGATTAGAATTTTTTCTGTTTTTTTCTCACAAAAGCGAGAAAAGAAACTCTTGCTCGTGTTATAATTTAGATGTACTGATTTCCTCTGCCCCCCGGATAAAACGACGAAGGTGCAAGGACTGTCTTGGAAATGTGTTATAATAGTTCTATGCACTATCTTCACAGAGAGATTTCATATGCTGTGCTTGATGAGGACTTCTACAAAATCAACTTACTAATAGCAGTTTAGCAAAATAGCTTATTTAAAAATCGGACTGGACGGACACTCCCGGACGCTCTCGGACAGAAAGGAAATCTTCAAACAGGAGGAATATAGTCATGACTTTTTCTGAATATGCTGCAGGTCTTTCAGCCTATATTTCATATGGAAAATCGGAGTATGACTATTTCACTGAGCTGATCGGGAATTTCATACAAGATGCTGCAATGGACGCCTGTAAACTACTGAAGAGACAGAATGACACAAAGTATCGATACATCAAAGGAATCCGCCTCATTCAAGTAAAGGATGCACAATATCTCTATGACCACCGTAATAAGGAAAAATTCTCGAATTGGATATGGGATCGGATATCTGACTCAGACTCCTATGATGAGATCTCAGCCTGGTTACGTAGCCATAACATTTCAAGTGATGATCCAGCCACAGCATGTGCAGACCTGTTAGAGTCTATAATCTTAGACATCATCAACAATATTGCCTCATCTCCCCCCTCTCAAAAATCTGATTTAGATCTGACGCTGATCAATGACATCCAAGAAAAAATAAAGTCGCTCCCCCGTCCGGCTAATGTACCGGTTCCTAAGGAAGCGACTCAAAATGAGGAAACATATATTGATGAGTTGTTTTTGGCATACGGCGATGCCGAGGGCATGAATGTGTTTTCGGCGAATGACCTCCCATCATTTCCAGATTATGAGGAGGATTTAAATGGTCGCCGTATCGATTTTTATGCGGCTGAAAGCATACGGCGCGGAGTATTAGAGTTGGGCAGTGGCAGTCTAACCGATCAATTTGACATCTTGAAATCCGAAACTCTTGTCGGCGTGACAGACACAGCAAAACGAACACACCCGAATGGTTATGAGCGTATGCTTGCAGTAATGGAGCAGGCAGTCACCACACCGATGACAAACTATGTTCTCAGCGCATCTCCATATTGGATCGGGGGAAGGATCAAAAAAGGTGTGTGCCATCATCTTGTGAACGACGGTAAACTGACATGGATAAGGAGAAGAAAGAAGTAATGAGTGAATCCGCCCTTGGCTCAGTCTTTGAAATTTCTCTCCGTATTCTTCTCATGCTGAAAGAGTTGTTTCCTTCAAAATTAGATGAACCACAAGTCAGTGCATTAGATTTCATCTCTGTTTACGCATCGGACTTTGGTCTGCTGGATGAAAACCTGCACGGATATGGCGATTACAGATTTAGTGAATATCCAGCAAGAAAGCATATGGTGGATTCTGCTTTAAAAAACCTTGTACTGGATGGATATGTTCGCCTATTCCCCACCCCAACCGGATACAGATACGCTATTACAGAGCTTGGAATGGCAGTCTGTAAGCAATTTGACAATGACTATGCAAAAGAATACATTATTGCAACTCATGCTGTACTTAGTAAGTTTAATAGAGCAAATGCCAAGGCGATGTTGAAAGAAATAAACAAACTTACTGTTCAATCACTAAAGGAGGTCGGACATGAATAGATTTTATATTGAAAAACTGATCGTGTCCGGTGGATGGCACAAAGACACCGTCATTGATTTCAAACCTGGTTTGAATTTTATATTGGGACCTTCCAATACAGGAAAAAGCCTCATCATGGAATGCTTGGATTATGTATTCGGATTCTCCCCGAAGAAAAACCGACCTTCAAAAATTGTTGATAACCAATATGGCTATGAGTATGTCACGCTCCATTTGGCAACAGGCACAGGAAGCGTTATTCTGAAGCGCAAAATAGATGATTCAAAAATTCTCGTCAGCGGCACAGATCCAACAGTTGAGCATGGTACATACAGCGTAAGTCATAACGCCAAGAAGAATATCAACGCTGTCTATCTTCATTTGCTTGGAATTGATGAACCGCATGTTATTCGTTCGGCAGAAACAGGCACTAAAACCCAAGATCTAACATGGAGAAGTATGCTCCATCTGTTTTTCATTCGACAAGGAGATGTTGCAAGAGAAAGCTCAGCGTTACTGGCGCCCAATAGCCCGGGTCACACGGCATCAGCATCCGTACTGCTATATTTATTAACTGGGAAAGATGCCAATTCCCTTATTGCAACAGAAGATCCTAAAATCAGTGAAGCAAAAAAGAAGGCCGTGATTGGATACATCCAAGAAAAAGTAAAGGAACTCACTGCCAGACGAGAAAAACTAGAAGTTGCTCTCTCATCCTCAAATATCACAGATCCTCGTACGAGCGTCGAGCGTATTCGAAAAGAGATTTCTGACCTGCAGACACGGATGGATGCTGCTGCAAAAGAAAGTCAGCAGATTATGTCGGAAATCTATGCATGGAATGGTAAACTCTCCGAATCAAAAACTGTAGAACATAATCTTTCTGTCCTACACCAACAGTATCAAGCTGATATCAGGCGAATCGAGTTTATTGTTGATGGCGCAGCGAGTATCTCACCTATCCGAAAAAAAGTTAAGTGCCCTATCTGCGGTGAATATGCAGAACGTGTACAGAGCACATCTTTTATTGAAGCATCTGCAGCTGAGCTTGAAAAAATTAAACATCATCTATCCGAACTGAATATTGCTCAGCAGGACGTCAATTATCAACAAAAAACGATCATTACCACAATCAGGGCATTAGAAGAAAAGAAAGATGCTATTGATACCCTGATTACTAAGCAATTACAGCCTCAATTAAGTTCTTTTGAAGAAAAACTTGAACAACATCTAAAACTGATACGGCTTTCAGGAGAGCTCGATTTTGTCCGTCAAGACGAAATACAGTACAGTAGTGAGTTGTTCAACAAGGAAACAGAAGAAGTATCGCACCCCTCGAAGTATAATGTGTTCGAGGATTATGACTACGATCTCATCAAAGGCTTTGAAAAGAAACTTCGGCAGATTTTGAAAGCCGCCCATATTGGAGGAGCGAGTTCAGCAAGACTTAATATGGAGAACTTCGACATTGAGATTGATGGGCTTAAAAAATCCGTCTCAATGGGTGGAGGCTTCTGCGGACTACTGAACACAATCACAACAATGGCGATGAGTTCATACCTCATTGATCTTGGAAGGAGTGCTCCCGGCTTCTATGCAGTCGATTCCTCCTTGACGCAGCTCTCTGAAGCGGAACATAAAGAACAAAACGATACCATAAAACAGAATTTCATAAACTATCTGATCTTTAATGCCCACGAACGACAGGTCATCATTGTTGAGCAAACAAAACGTATGCCCTTCATCCCCACTGACAGTGAGGAAAATGCTGTCCATGTTATTCAATTCTCTAGAAACAAAGAAAAAGGTAGGTATGGATTTTTGAATGATGTGTATAATGCAGAAGATCAATAATCCTTATTTACTTTTGAGAAAAAGTTTGAGCATGGAGTTCTATTATGTTATATAAAAAACAGAGTATGATATGCAATCCTCAAATTGTATGGTGAAGATATGTGATCTGTATTGTTAGAATGCATCCAACAATACAGAAGCGCAATATGCTTTGGAGGAAATGACGAATGCCTGAAAGTCAAAATGTAGAATATAAAGAATCTTGGCGGGACGAGTATCTGAAATGGCTCTGTGGGTTTGCCAACGCACAGGGTGGCACGATGTACATCGGGGTGAATGATTCTGGAAATATTGTCGGTGTAAAGAATATACAAAGACTGATGGAGGATATTCCGAATAAAATCCAATCCGGTCTTGGAATCGTTGCGGACGTCAACAAACACACCAAAGATGGTGTGGAGTATCTCGAAATCAAAGTAGAGCCTAGCACTTTCCCTATCAGCTATCATGGAGAATTCCATTATCGCAGCGGAGCCACGAAACAACAACTAACCGGAATTGCGCTATCGCAGTTTATTATGCGAAAGACGGGGGTTCGTTGGGAGGATGTAACAGTCGAGGACATTACAGTGGATGATCTCGACGAGGAGAGCTTCAAAATCTTCCGTAGAGAAGCCCTAAGAAGCAAACGAATGGTTCAGGAGGATCTTGATCTTTCTAACACAGAGCTTTTAAGCAAGTTGCATCTGATGTCCAACGGCAAACTAAAAAGATCCGCAGTGTTGCTCTTTTACCACGATCCCAGCGTTGTACAAAATGGTAGTTATATAAAAATCGCTAAGTTCGGAGATGGAGCGGATCTGCAATATCATGATGATCTTGAAAATTCGTTGATAAAGAATGCAGATCAAGTAATCGACCTGATTTATCTGAAGTATCTGAAAGCTAATGTCTCATATATACATGATCGTCGGGTGGAAACATACCCTTATGCAAGAGATGCCATCCGTGAGGCAGTATATAACGCGATTGCCCACACCTGTTATATGTTTGGGACTCCCGTTCAGATTCGCATTGAGGATGAGGCATTTATCATAAGCAATCAGTGCATTCTTCCAGATGGATGGACGGTAGAGACATTGATGGAGCCTCATGACTCCGTACCGTATAATCCAGATATTGCAAATGTATTCTATCGTGCCGGATACATTGAACATTGGGGACGCGGTATCGAAAAAATCTGTGAAGCCTGTAAGGAGCTGGGGGCAGACCTTCCGTTTTATGAATTACGAGGAAATGGACTCCGAGTACATTTCAAGGCACTCCAAAGTGCACTTGTTGCTCATCCTAAATCCCCAAACCGACATAATGTCGGTTTGGATGTCGGTATAGCGAATAAAATTCTAGAACTAATCGTAGATAATCCTAAAATAACAATGGCTGAAATGGCAGAAAGGCTAGGTGTTACAAAAAGAACAGTCGAACGTGAAGTAAAACAGCTTCGTGAGACTGGTCGGATAGAGCGCGTCGGCAGTAAACGATTTGGACACTGGAAAATCAACGATTAAATATTGTAGGGTCGAGGCATAAGAAACTCCCATGCGCTCGACCCTACAGTTATATTGAGATGGTTTCTCTCTTAGATTTATTACACTTTGACGCACCTGTATTTTATTAAAACCATCTTTTTAGGTGTGCCCCCAAACTTAAGGAGTTATAATCACGGTTCTTCAAAATCTCCTAGAAAATAGGTAGCTAAGCATGTATCTACTCTCATCAATAGTATATCCTGCCCTTTTAAGCACACTAAAGTATACCAGTAGACATAAATGGTAATATATTTCTACTCCATCATTCCAAGCGATTCCATAATGAGATGCTCTATTGCGAATTTTAACAAATTCCCCTATTTTTTCCTTAAATTCTTTTATAGTATATTCTTTTACTAGCCCATATTGTACGTGTGTCTCAGGTTCTGTGATGCTCTTCATTGCATCAAAAAAAATGTCGCATAAAAAATATATTTTTTCTTTCAAAGAGAGGTTATAATTTTTCAAAATACCACAAATTATATTTTCAGCTTTAGATTTGATATGATCAGGGTATTTACTTTGTTTAACTACTTGAAGCAATTCAACAGATAAGTTCTTTGCATCTTCTTTATCTTGTTTGTTAAAATCATGACTAAAAGCATATTCTCTCTCCAAAGCAACACAGAGATCATTAATGTCTGTATATAGAATATGATTATAGTTTTTATTGCTCTTTGGCAAAAACAGTAGATACGGCTCTGTTTTCGATTCATTCAACAATTTTAATAAGTTAGATATATTGGGTTTTATGAAATCAAATCGAATAACATTCACAGGCTTTAGCCTATCGTATGCATAATCATCAAATCCATCATATATTTTAGATAATATTGCAATATGCCGTTTCCCTTTATTGTCTGATATTTCTTTGTATAAGGAAACATCAAAC
>CALALM010000139.1 GCA_937925565.1 uncultured Centipeda sp. | reverse complement strand
AATATACTCCGCATCAAGCTCCTCACGCAGACGTGCAATCACATCGAGTCCCGAGAGTCCCGGCATCTTGATATCCACAATGAGCACGTCGGGGCGATGCTCACGCGCGAGAAGAATCCCCTCCATGCCGCTGCCCGCCGCGCCGATCACCTCGGCTCCAAAATCCTCCCACGGTGTCAGTCGCACAATCCCCTGCCGCTGCAGGGGTTCATCATCGATCACAAGCACTTTAATCATAATGAGGAGCCTCCTCCAGGTGCTTCAATGTAAGTATTGCCTCCGTTCCCTTTCCCTCCACAGACTGCAATGTGATCCCGCAGCCCGCATCCCCGTTCAGAACCGCCCGCATATGCACATTATAAAGTCCGAAATGATTGTCGTCCCGGCGTGCGAGCACCTCCCGCTGACGCTCCGTCGACATCCCATGTCCGTTGTCCTTCACGCGAAAGACCAGATGATCGACCTCCTTCGCTCCCGTGATCGCAATGCTTCCACCGCTCTCCGTCATCTCTATGCCATGCTGAATCGCGTTTTCGACGAGCGGCTGGAGGATCAGCTTCGGCACATAGCAGCCGTAAACAGACGATTCCACACGTACTTTGACTTTGAGACGCCCCTCGAAGCGTCGCTGTTGGATCTTGAGGTAGGTGCGCAGAAAGGTCAGTTCCTCTGCTACCGTCACGAAATCCTTCATGCTGACGGAGGCGCGCAGAAGCTTTCCCAGCTGAACGGCGGTGTCTGCCGCCCCCTCGTTGTCACCGAGTTTTGCGCTCCACTTGATGAGATTCAGCGTATTATACATAAAATGCGGACGAATCATCTCCGTGAGTGACTTTACCTGCGCCACGCGCAGCGTCCGCTCACGCTCCCGATTCTCGGCGAGCAGTGTATGGATATGCTCAATCAGACTGTTAAAGGTCTGCGCGAGCTCCCCAATCTCATCGCCGCGTTCGGCATCCACCTGTACAGAGAAATCATCACTGTTGCGCACACGCCGCATCGCTGTCGCAAGCATATGTAGCGGACGCCAGAGGTGACGGCTCAGGCGATAGGCAAGATACCCCGTCACGCAGAGAACAACAATTCCCACTATAAGCACAAGGTGAAAGAGATCATCGAGCGAATCCGCATCCAGACGCTGACGCAGATCGACACTGTCCACCGCATAGAAAATCATGGCCGAGGCAAGGAAAAAGGGAAACAACCCGCCAAAGAGCAGGTATATGAGCAACTGTTTTTGGTAACTGATCCGGTACCGTTCCATGATGGACTCTGCCCCTCCCCTGCCGCAGAAAAGGGCGGCGGACAAATGTGGAAGCCAAAACTCTTCCTCAATGTTCAGACTATAAAGAAAGAATACGGATAAATTCTTTTTCTGTCAAGTGAAATCATAGATAATTATAAAGGAAAAACCGCCACATAACGTGACGGTCTTGGAAGGGGAAAATATGGGAATGGGGGATGGGGGATGGG
>CALALM010000138.1 GCA_937925565.1 uncultured Centipeda sp. | reverse complement strand
GTGCTGCAGCAGCACGGACAGCAGTGGATTTCGCCGTCCCTTTCTCGCCCTTGATGAGCACACCTCCGAGTGACGGCATGACAATACTGAGGAGAAGTGCCGTCTTCATCTCCTCCTGCCCAACAATAGCAGCAAAGGGGTATGTTACCCTCTTCTTCATTCCTATTTCCTTTCATGAGGAAGGAAGGTGCTATGGCAATCAGCTTGCCACAGCCCTTCCCTTGCTTCCTCTGCACAGTATTATAGGTGGTACTGATAAATTCAGCGATTCCTATATCGTTAGAAACTCTGCTCGACACCAATCATGAAGTTGCGTCCGGGTGCCGTCCACCACTCTCCGGGACTGCCAAATTTTACATTCGAGTGCTCGGCATAGAACTGGTTGAAGATATTATTCGCCTTCAAATAGATCTTCGTTGCGTCTGCAATCTGGTAGTTCATCGCAAGATCGACGACCCAGTAGTTATCGGTTGGGAATGCACCGCTCACGGGTCCCGACCGACCGATGATCCCGCGTGCAAGGAGAGCCGAATCAAAATCGCGGTTGCGGTAGTCCACGCCGATATTCCACTGATCCTCGGGCAGGTAGCCATCTACGTTAACGCCTCTCTGCTCTGTCTTGCCGACATGTGTCTGCGTGTATCCAATGCGGGCACGCCAATGAGAATCAACACGCTTGGTCAGCTGCAGCGACCAGCCGTGTGCATCTTCATCGCCGACATTGATATTTTGATATGTCATAGGATGGTAGCCGATCCGATTCTTTGAATGACGCTTGAAATAACTTGCCGTGAGGCTCAGGCCCTTGCCAAAATCCCGGGCTATGCCAATCTCCCTCGTATTGCCGGACTCCGGTTTGAGATTTGTATTCCCATAGATCGGTGCATAGAGCTGATTTGGTGTCGGTGTGATAAAATACTCGCTATAGGAAACATAAGCATGCGTCACCGGATCAATGTCGTAGCCAAGGCTGACGCTCGGGCTGTTGTGGCTCCCAAATGCAGAATTACTGTCATGGCGGATGCCTGCCGTGAGTTTCAGCGTCGGAAGAATACTCCACTGATCCTGCAAATAGAAGGATCGGTTGATAAGCGTACGATCATCAATGCTCACAATGCTGCCGTTCTTGATCGTCGTATCATCCTTTGTGAATTCAAAGCCCGCTGTCAACAGATGATCACCGAGCTTCTTGTCAAATTGGTCACTGAACTTCCATGTCCAAACACTGAAATCATATGGCTGGCCTGTCGGTGGATTCCACGGTCCAAATGTAAGCAGATCGTAGTCATACTTACTGCGTGCAATACTCATCTGATTCTTTGTGGAGTCATCGATCTGCACGTTCCAGATCACATTCCCATCAAAATGGTCGTAGTTTCCTTTATTAACAGGATATGCCATCTCATGACGTGCCTGATAGTGATCCGAGTCTTTGTAGGAGCGGAAGTTAAGAGCAAGATAGGACACTTTGCTCAAGTCCTTGCCGAGATGAAGATTAAACGAATCGGCATCCAGACGGGACGGTACCGTATTGCCGTGTCCGTCCTTGAAGTCACCGCTCTTATCCTTCTGGTATTTCACGCGCCAATCCCAACCGTTTTCACCGCCGGCGTTCGCGATGCTGTACTGCTGACGTCCGTAGCTGCCGTAGCCGATGCCGAGCGTCGTCTTCATCCCCTGTGCTTTCTTCGTTATGATATTGATGACACCGCCCTTTGCATCCGAGCCGTAGAGGGTCGATGCCGAGCCGTGCAATACCTCGATGCGCTCGATGCCGCCGAGATCCTTCATCGCAGATGCCAAGGAGGCAGAAAAGCCCCCCGCATAGTTCTGCCTCACACCGTCAATCAGAAGAACCACATCCTCTGACCCGTTGATATAAAATTTACTGCTGTTATTATATCCCGCCGGCGCATACTGATTGACGGTAACGCCCGGTACATCGCGCAGTGCCTGTGTGAGATCCGTATAATGACGTCGCTCGATGTCCTTGCCCGTAATCACCGTTACATTCGCGTCCGTCTTCAGTTCCTTATTGGGTGTACGCGTTGCTGTAACGACGGTTTCGTTCAGCATATGTTCACTTGCAGACGAATCCGCATCTGCGGCAAAGGTGTGCCCTCCTCCCGCAGATACAAGTCCAAAAGCAAGTGCTGCTGTCACATTCATGACAATCTTTTTTGAAATGTAGTTTGTCATTTTATTTTTCCTCCTAAAATTCGGATACAACAACATCTATTCATCAACTGCCAAGATGGGGGCATCATCCGACAGAAAAAATCCCCGTAAGCAAATGTGCTCCATTGATCGGTACTTCCTCAAACGCCTGCCGCCATCATCGCAGATCGCTTCAGTGCACATTCGGCATTGGACAGGGCAGAATGTTCCTGCCCCGCCCAACGTGCATAGCACGCGCCGCCGCATCCTGCAAAGTCCGCACACGCCCTGCAAAACGCCATGGCACGCTGCATCTCATGCGCCACCGTCTCCTGCCGCCGAACGTCGATGCCGTGCTCCACATCGCCGAGCAGGAAGCGCGCATCCCCCACAAAGGAGGAGCAGGCGTAAATGCGTCCGGCGGCATCGATGTGCACCCCCGCCCCGCTCATCGCGTGGCAGTGGGAAAAGCCATCGCTCGTGCGCTGTAGGAGGCACGCCGCCTGCTCCTCCTGCGCAATGGAAATATGGCGTCCGGTCAGCTTCTCAAATTTCCTGCAAAGTGCAAAGACCTGCTCCATCGCCCGCACCATATCCTCCTCCCGCGCAGGGCGGACAGCAGAGCCGCGCCCCTGTGCGCGTAGGAGATCAAAGCCGATGCGGCGCACATTGCCGAGATAGTACGCCATCTCGATAACGCCGGAGAGCTCCGCAACATTCTCCGCTGTGACAACGCATGTCAGACCGATCGCAATGCCACGCCGACCGAGGCACTGAATCCCTGCAATCACATCCATTGATGAGCCGCGCCCGTCCGGATAACAGCGGTGCGCATCGTGTTCGGCAGGTCTGCCGTCAAGGCTGACGCCGATGCCGATGCGCGCACACCGCAGGAAAGCAGCCGTCTCCTCCGTCAGCAATGTTCCGTTGGTCTGCAGATCCATGCGTGCCCGTATACGATTCGTGCGTATGTAGTCCACGATCTGATGCAGGAGCGGCAGAGCGAGCAGCGGCTCCCCACCCGAGAACTGGAGGATAAAGGGAGCACCACTCGCCGCCGCAAGATCGATCGCACGCCGCGCCGTCTCCCATGTCATCGTGTTCCGATCCTGCTCCGAGGCGTAGCAGTAGCGACACGCAAGGTTGCAGTTCCCGGTGAGGCTCAGTACCATCATCCGCAGCGGAGTCATTCTCGTTTTCTCACTTCTCATCGGCAAAGCGCTCGGGATACACCACGCGCGCCAGCTCATGAACGCACTCGATTGCGTTCTGTCCCGCGCTGTAACGATAGGTGTCGGGTACGGTGTAAAGATGATTCTCCCGCACCGCCTTGACGTGCATGAACAGGGGATCACTCCGAAGCTTTTGGCGAAAATCCTCGGTCTTTTCGCCCTCTGCACTCCATGTGGGCAGGAGGAACACATCGGGATCAAGCGCAACGATCTGCTCCATGGAAACGGGTGTGTCTGCCGTCAGCCCGACCATGGCGGCACCGTTGCGCAAGGATGCATGACGACACATATCGTCAAAGAGACCGTCCTTTTGTCCGAACACGCCGCTGAATGCAAACGCCACGATAATCGGACGCTCCTCCTCGGGGATATCTCCGACACGACGCTCTACATCGGCAAGGCGTGCACGCTTTTCAGCGATGAGCGCTGCGGCATTCTCCTCCTGCCCGATCAGCCTGCCGATCTCCTCGATGCGCGTAAAGATGCCCTCGATGCGCTTTGGGGTACGCGAGGCATAAACCGTCAGTCCGAGGTCGCGCAGACTCTCCACGAGTTCCTTTGGCACGCCGTCCGTTGTAAAGACGAGATCGGGGTTGAGTGCAAGCACACGCTCAGGGCTTTTATCCTTGAGTTTGACGGAAACCGCCTTCGCCTGCTCTGTCATGGATGAGAGTCCCGGATCATCCGCGTACGATGTGAGTGCCGCGATCTGCTCCGGCGGCGCAATCGCGAGCAGGATCTCATCAGTCGCAAGACCGAGTGACACAATGCGCTGCGGCTTCTCGCGCAGCACGACCTCGACGCCCATGCCATCCGTGCCGCGATAAAACACAGATGGCTCTGCCGCATTCTCCTTTTCCTCCACACCACAACCGCCGATGATGGCGGCTGTGATGAGGAGGAAGGAGAGTGCGCAGAGCTGTATCATCTTAGAACGCATGCGTATAGGTCAGGCGGAAGTTGCGCCCGAGATCGATATTGCCGTAGCGGTTGGAGTAGTTCTCACGGTTCAGCAGATTGTAGATGCCGAGCGACACGACATCATCCCTGCCCGCCGTATAGATCACATTCATATTGAGCTGGATCTTGTCGGGTACATCCTGCGGGGCGCCATATCGCTGTGCAGTATATTCACGGTCACCGAGATATTTCAGGTTGAAATTGCCCTGCCACTTTGCCATCTGATAGTCAAGGCGAATAAGCCCCTCAAGCCGTGCTGCATCCTGCACCCACGCCTTGTTCGTTCCCGCCGGATTCTGTACCTCCGGATCGGATACGGAACCGCCGAGCGTCAAACTCCACGCATCATTGAAACGCTTCGCATATTCGAGTTCAACTCCCGTATTGCGGAATTGCCCCGTATTGACCGCATAGTGTTGCTGTGTCGGCACGTCGAGTCTCCAACCAATCTTATTCTTCATATCCATATGGTAGACAGCGGCTTTCCATGTGTCATTTCCGCGGCGAATCTTGACTCCCGTCTCATATGTCCAACCGCTCTCGGGCTTTAGCCCGTTTGGATTGAAATTGGTATAGCGGAAGCTGTCATCGATAGTCGGCATCTGGAACGCCTTACCGACATTGATATACCATGCTGTATTGCGGTCAAATTTATATTCTGTCTGGAACTGCGGCACAAAGACACGCTGATCCTCCTCCGGATCATTGATGAACTCACCGCGCAGACCAAGCGTAACGTTGAATTTCGGCGTAAACTGCTTGCTGTAAGACGCATAGAGAGAGTTCGCTGTACGGGACGCGCTGCGATGCCGTGCCGGGGTGTCGATTGCCTCCCGCTTATAGGAGTATCCGACCACCATCGAGTCTGTCCCAAGCTTCCAGTTTTTCTGTACATCGAGGATTTGACCGTCCATCGTGGCATTACTGTCATTCTTTTTATTCGCAAGATAGTCAAATCCATTGACCTTGCGATAATTATAGCCGAGAACAGCATGAATGCCGTTGCCCTTGCCCTGATAGACGAGACTCGCCGTATGGCGAAGGTCATTATAGCGGTAGTTATATCTCGTTCCCGTCGGGACAAGTCTATTCCCCGTTTTGCGGTATTGAGTCCCACCGCGCGTAATGTCTCCCTCCATATAGTTATAGTTGAGAGAGACCTCATCGGTTAGCTGGGCGATAATGCCCACGCGGCTTCTTTTCCCTTTGCCAACCCACCAGTCCACCCAAGAGATCTTATCCATGCCAAATCCGTTGGAGTGCGGCAAATCCTTCAACCACTCGCGGCTCACATCGACGATGATACGCTCCCCTGTATAGGTTGCCTCGCTCTTTTTGAAATAATTTCCAACTGTCTGGCTGAGCTTGAATTCAGATTCTCCCTCCGCCGGTTTCTTCAGGATGATGTTGACAACGCCGCCCATCGCCTCAGCTCCGTAAAGGGTTGATGCCGCTCCCTTGACGATCTCGATGCGCTCGACCATGGACGCCGGAATATTCTCCGTGCTCGGATAGTTCTTGAGATTCATTGGTACGCCGTTGACCATGACGAGCGTGCCGCGATCGTAGCCGCGCAAGGTGATACGCCCGGCCGCAAAACCAAAGTCCTGTCCCGCCTCACCATACGACGTGCTCGTCGAGCCGACCTGCTGATCGATTGCCTCGAATACGTTGCGGTAGCCCGCCTTCTCGATCTCCTTTGCCGTGATGACCGTCGTCGTCGCGGGCGTATCGAGATCGCGCTTCTCACGGCGCTGCGCCGTTACCACGGTATCGGTCAGGGCATGCGCCTCCGCCTGTTCTGCCGTTGTCTGTTCCGCAGCATATCCTGTCCCCGCAAAGCTCACTCCGGCAAATGCCGCAAGTACCGCCAGTGTCCATTTCTTCTCTCTCGTCATAATCCTTTGTCACCTTTCTTTCAGCGCTTTCCATGCGTTGTGTTCATATTTCGGAAAACTTTAAGGCATAAGGGCAAGTAAAAAGCCCTTTCCTGCAACAGCAGAAAAGGGCGCACTTACACACAATTAAAGGATCTAAATCCCCATCCCCATCACTCGCAGGTCAAACGGCGATTGTCAA
>CALALM010000137.1 GCA_937925565.1 uncultured Centipeda sp. | reverse complement strand
GCTGCCCCACGCGTACGCTCCCAGCTGCGGATTTCGCGATGCGCGCAGCCGCGTTTTGCCGAAGAGCAGCACTCGGGAGGTTTTGAATGTCGGGGGCGTGTTTTTGAAGCGCACGCGCAATCTCCTCTGTACGCATCCCCTTCTCTGCCATTTTCTGTGCCGTGCGGACGGTATACACCGGATTCCACTTCTTATGCTGCGCTAGAAGGTTTTCTTTTTCCTCGAGAAATATCTGCTCGGCAGGGGGCAATGCCTCTGTATATTTTAGAGAACGCTGCTCCGGTATCGTAATAAGTTTCGCCATAACAGCCTCAACTTCGGCACTCGCCCGACCACCATTATCCGTAAATCCATAGTAGACAGAACGAAGAAATTTCTTTCCTTTTTCAAAAATGGATGCGAGCTTGTCCGTGGGTGCTTTGCCCTCCTTGATATAGATCTCGAACCCTCTCGCAAAACGCTCGTGCCTCCATTCTTCCATGAGAGATTTCTCCTCTTTAACGTCCCCATTTCTCTGCGCGGTCAAAATAGCAGCTTCACGCGCTGCAAACTCCTTTTCCCACGGCGTTCCCCTGTATTCATCGGCAGCTCCCTCATGCCACGCCGCCCACCGCTCCACAGCGGCAAGATCCTTGAAGGTCTCCACGTCGCGCGGTGCAAGCCGCTCCATATCGTCGTAAAAGATATGCGCCATTTCATGCAGAAAGGTGCTTTCGTCCGCTTCTTCAAAGAGGGAAACGAGGCGGCTTCCTTCGTTCAGGACAGAAAACTGCCCTTGCACCTGCGCTTCCTTGTGTTGGTATCGCGCCACAATGTCCGGTTCTGTGTAATACACGATAACAGGCTCATTCCAGTTGCAGACTTCTCTTCCCATGATTCCATATTCATAGAGCTGTTCCGATGCCAGCTTATGTATTTCATCGGTGATTTCCTCTTTGCCGTGTGCTGCCTGAATCTCAGACAGGATTCGACCATAGATGTCTTCACCGTTCATCGTCTGTAAGATTTCCCCCGCATTCGCTTTGCCATGCTTCACGCTGCTCCAATTCTCTGCGATTTCAAGGAGGCTTTGCTGCACCAACGGATGCTGCTCTTGAAATGGAAGCGCATCGCGCAAAATACTGTCACCAACGATATCGACCATATATAAGGCTTTTGTCCGATACGCTTCCGCAAGCTCTCGGTTGAGCGCAAGGTATATGCCGTATCCATTCGCTGAGCCATTTTTTGCCGAACCAACGGCATCCATAGAGAACTCATCAAAAATTGCGTCCGATCCATGCCATGCAATCTGACAGTAAGAATTGCCGTCGGTATCCTTGACACCGGAGAGCATTTCGCGTATACTGATTTTATAAAGGCTTCCCGCCGTCCCTATCACAGGTGAGATTCCTGCTAGGGGGCGAGGGGTCTTTTTTTCTATGATTACATCATATAGGTTGACATCTGTCGGATTCAAAGTCACTGCGCCGTTCTGTTCCTCTGCAACGAGGCGGACAGTACGCATTTTTCCATTTGCCTGTACGGGTACATAAAACCGATGATACGCACGCACATTGGGTTTTTTCGTTGTTTTTCGATTGGGAATGCTCTCTATGAGAACTGCATTTTCCAAGAGACTGTCAATCGAAAAAATGCTTGCCTCTCTCACCTTTCTTTCCGAAGCGGTCGCTCTCTTGTTGCTTGAATAGGTAATATGCCGTACATCTTTCGGCAAAATGCTGAATACCGCCTGTCCGTCCGCAGACAATGCCGTGTTCTGTTGTTTCACCAATCCGCGAATAAAGTTCAACACATCCTTGTTCGACAGTTTCTTTTGCGGCAGCGCAGCCGATATGTCCACGACCGGAACCATATCATTGAGATCGACACCTGCCCTTAGTGCATTGAGCGCTCCTTCCCGTACCTCGCCTTTCGCATCAATGACGACGCTGTTATAATAATCCGGTGCCGTGACTGTTCTTCCCGCTGTGCGTGATTCGCGCTCTGCCCATGCGGCTGCGTGCAGGGCGAAGAGTGCCGCGCCCACACTTGCCGCCGCAGCAACTTTTTCATTTCCCGCAGCAAGCTCCTGTCGCACTCTTTGATAAACGGCTGCGCTGTCTTCCCCTAAAAGCTCTTGAAGACTGTCCCTCATAGCGCTCACCTCCTAATTCCATGTTAATATTTCGTGTTCAACTATTGACGGCGATGGGGCTGCCCTGTATACTGAAAATAATTGAGGAATTGCTTGCGACACCACAGCATAGTTCGTGTAACGCGTGAGAACTTCTCTGCGACCACGCTTTCCGGCTGCCATGAGGAATTGGACCCCGGCGGGAGTCGGAAAGCCGTGGTCTTTTATATTTTCATCAACCCGCAGCCCCATCCAAACGATGTGTGATGTACTCGTGCCGCTCGCGATCCCAGCCATCGATGGAGAGAACTTCCTCGATGCCGCGCCGAATGGCACGCTTTGCGATGTAGATCACAACATCAATAGCACGCGCAATTCCCGCTTGCTGTGCAGAGATGGAGACACGGCTTACGAGGTCTTCCAGTCGATAGAGCGTGTCCATCGCACTGTCGCTGTGGACGGTAGAGCAGCCGCCTCTGTGTCCCGTTGACCATGCGTCGATCAGGGTGAGTGCCTCTTTGCCGCGTATCTCACCGACGACGATGCGGTTCGGTGAGAGACGCAGCGTCTTGCGGAGCAGATTGTCCATGTCCACGCTGTCCGTGGTATTGAGGGCAACAAAGTTCTCTGCGCTGCACTTGAGTTCCCTTGTATCCTCGATGGTCACAATGCGCTCGTCCAGTTTGGAGATTTCGGCGAGCACGGCGTTGACGAGTGTGGTCTTGCCCGATCCTGTGCCGCCCGCGACGATGATGTTTTTCTTTCCATGAATCGCTTCCAGAATTACCTCACGCTGACGTTTGCTCATTGTGCCCTGTGCCACATATTCGTCCAGCGTGAGGATTTTTTTGGCATGTTTTCGGATGTTGAAGCTGGGAGCTTCGACAATCATCGGCAGAAGCCCCTGAAAGCGGCAGTTGGCAAAAAGCCGCGACTCCGGGATATGGGCTTGCAGCGCAGGATCATTCTTTACGTCAATGACCTGTCCTGCAAGATCGGCAACGGCGTAAATGATACGCTTGGTGTCCTCTGCTTCCATAACAACGCCTGTATCCTGAAAGCCCTTGTCGAATGTGTCAATCCAGAGCTTTCCGTCCGGATTGACAATGACCTCGGTCACGTTGTCATCGTGCATATAGTGCATGATGCTGCGCCCCATGTTGTGCTCCAGCATTTGCAGGTGGCGCTCATAAACTTTGTCCTCACGTTCCATCGTGTTCTCCTTCTCCTCTCCTCTTTGCAAGAAGCAGCTTCTTTTTCTGTTCAAAGGTCATCTCTTCCGCGTCTTGGGGCTGTGTGTCTTCGTCCCTGGCTGCATTTGCAGCTGCTTCATCCCACGTTTCATCTTGTCCGAGAGCCGTGGGATTTTCTTTGGCTGCCGGTTCATCGTATTCCTCCAATCGAATCGGTATCTCCTCTATGGGCACGGGTGACGCTGTCATTGCCGCCGCGCGTGCCTCCTGCACCTCGCGCAGCCGTTCCTCGGCGGCTGCACGATCCGCACGATGGACGGCAAAGAGCTGGGCGTAGGATTTGACCTCCGTACGCAGGTCGCTGAAGGTCGGCGGTGGTGTCTTGGTGCGGTCGGTGAAGAATTTCTGCTTGAAATAAAAGAGTTTCTTTCCGTAGATCGGTCGGAAGCCCGCAACAAAGACGAGTTCACGATCGGCGGGCATACGCCGCACCTCGTCCGGGGTCATGAGTTTACGCGCCATCTGCGAGGTTGATGTTGATCCCTCAAACATCTTCCCGTTTGAGGACTTGGAATAGGAGTATATGGTCTGATCCCCGAGGGTGTCAGAAAGGGTCTTTGCCGTTCCACCTCCGTCTTCAAGGGTCGGTGTGAAGTAGATCTGCACATGACAGTTGCCGGGAATGGCATTGTCCTTGGTGTAGATCTTATTGAGCTGTCCCATGCTCTGCGCAACAATGCAGATTTTGACGCCGTAGCCCGCGCAGATGGCAAGCGTCTTTTCGATGCTCTCGAGTTTCCCGAGCTGCGGGAACTCATCGAGCATGAGGAGAAGACGCTGCTTTTTTTTCTCTTTTTCGCCATCCGAGGCGAACTTCATATCACGGACGAGTTTGGAGAGCATCGTGTTGACAAAGAGGCGCAGGATTGGGCGCAGCTTGTCAATGTCGTTGGGTTGAAGGACGAGATAGAGCGACACTTCCTGTGACGGGTCGAGCAGATCGCGCAGCGAGAAATCCGATACCGCCGTATTGGCTTTGACGAGCGGGTCTTGATAGACTGCCATTGAAGTCTGCGCCGTCTGCATGATGGAGGCGCGTGTCTGTTCCGCGCCGTTATACATATTGGCAGCGGCTTCGGCGACCTTCGGGTGCACGAGGAGTTTGTACCACGGGGAAGTCACATCCTGCCCGCTGATCATCTGGTCGATGTCCTGCTTCTGTGTGCATTCGGACAAATCGGGCGCGTTAAAATCAATCGTTTCTCCCGCCTCCTCCGCAGCAATGATTGCCTCGCGCAAAAGTTCCAGATTGCTCTTGGGCGGCTTTGCGTGTCTGCCCTCCTGCAAGGCTTCCTCATGTGCCTTTGCGCGCTCCTCATTCGCTGCAACTGCCTCGGAAAATCGGGGCAGGACTTCCCTATAGGGGCGAAAATCCTCCACATACTCGCCGTAAATCTCCTTGAGCATATTTTTCTTGCCGTTCTGCTCCAAAAACTCCTCCTTGGAGATGTGCGGATAGATTTTCATAGACGCAAAGAGCTTGTCCGTGCTCATGCCGGGCGAGGAGAGAAAGCTCATTACGTCGGACGGACATGGAAGGAGGCGCTTCTCCTGATAGTGCTTGTAGAGGAGATGCAGGATAACACCGTTGATGAGAGCTGCGGCAGAGTTCTCCCAGAAGGGGTCTTTGCTTCCTCCGTCCCCTGTTTTGACCATCATCTCCGAGATGGTCGAAACATCGGTGAGTTCCTCAAAGGACTGAAAGTCGATCTCTGCGAACGGATTCCACTTTGCCGCAGAGCCGTCCTTACAGAGCGGCTCAAATTTCATGACCTTCTGCCCAAAGTGCTTCTTGCGCCATCCTGCGGTAAAGTTCCAAAGTTCCGCTTTTGGATCGAAGAAGAATATGCTGTGCTTCCAGCAGATTCCTGTCGGGATCATGTTGCAGACACCCTTGCCGCTTCGCGTCGGTGCAACGAGTAAGATGTGTTCCGGACCGTTGTGCAGCATGAGTTTTTCGCTAAAAGGGTTGATTCCGACGACGAATCCGTTTTCGCGGATCGCAAGTCCAGCCTCTTTGATGTCCTTTTCCTTTGCAAAATCTGCTGTGCCGTGGCTTGTCATGCGCTGACGGCTTTTGTGGAATTGGTAGATCACAAGTCCGCCGACAAGATAGACAATCCACGGCAAAAACGCATATTGCGCAAGTGTGCGCGGAATCGCTGCGGCAATTTGCGGATCATCTCTCCACGTCCGATGTGCAAACGGCTGATAAATATGCCCGGCGATCTCGCCGGGCAGGAGTGGACTATATTCGAGATGATCGGCGATTGCCTGTGTTGTGAGCCACTGCGCAGCAACATAGGTGATCCCCGCGAACAAGAGGCAGAGGAAAAGCGTTTTGTTCTGTTCTTTCTTTTCCTGCTCGTTCATATTATCCTCCGAATGAGATGGGCTGTGTTACATAGACATGGAATGTGTAACCGGGTTCAATGGTGATGGTCGGACGTGTCGATGTACTGTCGCGTACAATCTGCGAAACGGAGTTCAGCACATTGCTCATCGCTCCCTGCATCATGAGCTGTCCGCCCGTAAAGCTGCGCTGCGACGAGGAGTCCCCACTTGCATACGAGCCGAGTGCAGCGATGGCACTGGTGAGAAGCCCCGCACTGAACGCACGATCCAGATGGCGATGTACCTTGCCGGTAATTCCGCTATATCCACTGTCATCCACGGCGACCATGCTGCCGCCGATGTTGTAGGCTGCGCCGCTCGGCAAAATCATCGTTGCAAAGGAGATGGCAATGCGCCCGTTTGCTGCCCCCTCGCTCTGATACGTCCCGATGAGGCGTGTCCCCGATGGGATGAGCAGGTTCGTCTCGGTTGCGCTGTCATAGACATCACGGCTGATCTGTGCGATGACCTGCCCCGGCGTATCGGTGTTAATTCCCGAGAACAGCATCGCAGGGATCATTGTACCGACCTGAAGGATGTACGGACTGCTTGTATCATACGAGGCGCGTGCTGCCGTTTGGACGGTGTTGCTGTCCGATATGTCTCCCGCAGCAGCACTTTCCGCTGCTGCCGTATCTGCCCCTGCGCCGCCGCCAAGAGCAAACGCGATTGCCGAGTGGTAACGCGCTTCAAGCTCCTTTTCCGCACGCTCATGCTCGGATTCTATCTCTGTGCCCGCATTCGCATTCACATCTGCAGAAACGGGTGTCGGTGGGATATTGGGGTGTGGTATCGGATAGGCTGCGTCCGGGGCTGCGGACGGAAGGCTTGGTGTTGGAATCTGCTGAACGGTGACCGCTCCCGGCGGATTTGCCGCCCCACTTCCTGCGGGTCTGCCGTCTGCACCCGGTGCTGCCTGTGCGTTTGCCTTTTTGGTGCGCCCTGCATCCAATGTTTGGAGATCGGCATAGGAAAGTTCTTTTCGATCCTCATTGGTGTGTGCCGGTTCACGTGTCTCTGCCGCAAGTCTCTGTGCGGGGATGCGCGCGGGCTGATCGGTCGGTGTGTCCGGCTTGGAGATGTAATAGCTCCCAATGAACACCAGAACACCAAACGCAATGATACCGCCGATAATCTTCTTGCGGATGCCGTATACATTACGGTGCTGTCCGCTGTTCATTTTCACATCGCCGGGATTTTCCTGCGTCTCATCCTCGATCTCAAGATCCGCATCGTCCTCATCCGATCGCTTACGCCTGTTACGGCTGAAAAAGGTTTTGAAATCGGCAAGATATCTGCCGATGCTTTGCGGGTTGAATCCTGCCATGCCATCACCCCTTATGCGTGATCGTCACCATGCTGCGGTCGGAAACGCGCAGCTGTGCCTTGTCAAACGGAAGATCGACGATGTAGTAGCCGTCGCGTGTGTGATAATTCACGAGCGTCATAGTCTTCTTGCCGCGCTCGGTAATAAAGAGCGGCACTTGCTGCTTGGGCAGTGTCTTATATTTCAAATAGGTTCGTGTGCCATCGGAAAACACCATGTCCGGCACATAGTCTTTCGCTTCGCCTTTCGTCTTCACCTGAAAGGAAAAGTCGAGATTTTCAACGCTCGTCGCATTCACGCTGCCCGTGCGCAGACGATCTTCCTGCTCATGACGACGCATCATGTCCGCATGGTCTTCTGTTCCATACGTCCAATAGACCATCGGATTGTACCAGTCACTTGCGTTCAAGATGAGCTGATAGCTCCGCTTTTCCGTGGTGATGATGAGGTTTGTTGTCGATGTCTTTACCACCGGTTTGACGTAGAGATGGGGAACACCGTCCACTACGGACTGATCGAGCTGCCATGCCGCCGTATCTCCGCCGCCGACGAACTTAATCGTCTCGCCCTTTCTAAGCGCAAGATCGGTGATATACCCCGGACGGCAGTAAATCTTATAGAGCTGTTCGGGGGCATAGGTGAACACCATTGTCGAATTGCCCTGCGCATTGATCGCATCCTGCGTGGTATTGATGGAGCGATAGGAGTTGTCCGGGTTGACAAGCTGTCGATCCGTCGGCGCAGGAATCGCCGTGCGCCGGAACTCCTGATCCCTCTGGATGGTCTCAAGCTGCGCTGAAAGTGCATCCAGAATACGCAGGATAGACGCCTGTGATTCCGTTACCTCACTTATGCTGCCGCGCAGCTCCGTGACTTCCTGCGAGAGTTTCTTGACATTCGTTTCTTCTTTGGTTGGTGCGGTTGTCTGCTCACTTGCAAACACATTCCCTGCAAAGCTCAGTGCCAAAAGACTAAGCAGAGCACCACGGGCGTATTTCTTCGGAAACAGTTTCATGTTCATTTCCTCCATTAAATGAATATCTTGTGCTTATTATTCAGATGTTCAACTTGAACATCTGAACAAATGCTAGTTGTTATTCATTTTCCTCCAGCAGTTTGGCTTTTCTTGTTCATTTCCTCCGAGAAGCTAAGATCCGAAATGTAGAGTCCCAGCGGGTTGATGAGAAGCCGCGCTTCGTCTCTTTGCTCGATCACGGTTATGGTGAATACCCCCTGATAGCTGCGCTGCCGCTGTGCGCCGGTCGCAATATCAAACTCTTCTTCGATCCATGTCACATGATAGGAGTCCGTATCCGGGATTTTCTCCATGCTGTTGATTTTCGTCTGCGCCGTGACCTTTGCGTACCGTTCACGAAAGTGCTCGTTACGTTGGATCGTATGATATTTCTGCGCAGCGGACTGTGTCAAAAAGGCGAGTGCCTGATTCTGCATACGCTCCTGCTGAACGGGATCGAGCTGAATGTTTCGCGCGTTCTGGATGAACTGTGCGAGGAAGTAGCGGATCTCCGCCTCCTGCGGTGTGTAGTTCTGTGCAATCAGTGCCCCCGCCTGTTGTACCTCTCCTGTCGTCTTGTCTACGGTTACGACATAGGGGACAACCCGCGAAGTAAGCGCGAGCGTCGTAAGACCGCCGCCGAGCATGAAACAGACGACGAGAAGACCGATGGCGATGCGTCGCCAGTTGTAATTTTGCACGACGACCGAGCCAATTCGTTCATCGTATGCCGCACGGGCACGTTCTGCCGGTGTCGCAGGACTTTTCATGACACTGGTATCCGAATATTTTTCAGGCTGCTTAAAGCCAAGCACACAATAACCCCCTTCATATCTTCAAAAAATAACGCCTTCACGTTCCAAAAAGAAGTACGGGATCATGTCCCGCAAACTTTGCCGCTCACACGCCAAGCGATCTGTGCGAAAGACAAGCTCCACCTTCAAGGCATCTACGGCGAGCACAATGTATTCCGCAGCCGCAAGCATCTCGCAAATACACTGCGCAGAGTATTCCATCCGCACGGCACATTTTCGCCAGTGAAGCCGCCCGAGCTCCTCATGTTCGGCAATGCTCGAAAGGTATTCCCGCACAGTTTCTGCTGAATGCGGTGTGCCACTGCCGCAAAACACAATCCGAAGCTCATCTACGTCTTGATAGAGACGTATGGAAACATCCCCCGCTTCCCGTCCACCGGTGTAATGCAGAGCCTGTCTGAGTGCGGGACGAAGCCGATTCGCCTCGCCCATCGGGAAAAAAGCCGGCAGCAGTGGCTCTATACGCCGTCGGTAAGCCATACTGTCCTTACATCGCCATGCCCGAATCCGCATTGCTTACCACCACGTCAGAAGCGGAACGACAATCGCAATGATATGTGAGGTCGGAACCGTCCCTGTATATCGACCGTCGAAGCTGCGTGTGCTCTCTCCAATCGGCAGAAACTCTCCCTCGGACACGATGAATGCACCTTCCTGCTGCGGGAGCGGACGCTCCATCCGATCCCGCTCGAACACATCACCGATATACGTCCCATCAATGAAGAACCTGCGTGTTTCTGCGTCGATACTGTAGGAATCACCCGCAATCGCCCCCACACGCTTGAGGAATGGCTCAGTCGGCTTCGTCACATAACCGCGTGCGACGGCATAACGGCGTGTGACCTCCGTCATTTCGTAGACAACGTAGTCTCCGCGTGCAAGCGGTCGATCCGGCACACGAACATAGAAGCCTACAGGAACACTTGCCGTTTGGTTGAAAAAGACAATATTCTGCTCCGGAAACCGCCACCCGAACGCCACCGTCGTCAGCATCATAACTGCAAATAGTCCCGTACACCACAAGAAGGGACGTTCTCTCGGGCGCGGAAATCTTTTCTTCTTCCCCATATCATTCTCCTATCCCTGAACATATTTCATCCCTCCCTATTGAACCACATTGCAGAATGAAAAAACTGCAAACTTTTCGGTGTCCGGTATTTTTTCGATGCCAAGACACGCTTCTGCGCGGCTCAGATAGTTACGCAATACATCCTGTGCCATATTCTTCTCCCGTTCGGAAGATGGTATTCCTGTCCGATCCAACAGTTCATCCAGTGTAGTATGCGGTGTTTGGAGTTTTTGCCTGATGATTCTGTGCGCGGGGCTGTCTTCATTCGGAGTAAGATACGCGTCTATGAGGCGTAAAAGTGCATGACACCTGCACCGTGCCCGTGCAAGCCGTTCCAGCCACCCCACATCCGCAGGAAGATCGACACGCAAAGAAAATACGGCTAGACGCGCGTCAATAACACGCAGAAGATTTAGGAGCACTGCCCGCGAAAAAACATCTGCAATCGTCGGCTCGTAGAAAAGCAGTGTCTCAAGCCGAAGCAGGATACGGTCATTCATGAAATAGAGATTCCGCTCTGATACAGGCATATTCATGTTGATCCACTGCATACTGCGCCCCATGCGATAGCGATAGTGCACAAAGTCACGCTCGATCTCCGGCAAATCGTCCATGAGCGAATGAACGAGGATTCGATCTATGAGTGCTCGCTGCCAGCGCAGATATGCCGCAAGAAGACGCGGGCGCGTTTCGCTTGCGCAAAGCACCTCAATCTCCTCAAGTCGCATGGGCAAAGAGCTTTCTGTGAAGGCTTTGCGGATTGCCTGTGCGGCAAGGTATCTCCCGACATTCGGATTTCTCATACGCAGTTCCCTCCTTCACTGTCAAGGACTTGCCCGTCCCTCTATCCCGTGTCTGCGCAGGTATTCCTGTGCAAACGCCGATCCCTCACGGTCTGCTTGTTGCGAAAAAAATTCATGCAGATCACGCTGCATACAAGGCTTCGACTTCTGCTCCGACGCAGCAGAAACGGTCACAGAAGGAGGAGGGACATACACCTTTGGTCTCTGCACAGACTGCTCCTCCTGCTGCGGTCGGTTGGGAGAGAACATATAGCCGTTCTTGAGGGCAGCATGAAGCCATCCCGTCGGATTCCGAATGCTCTGCGTCTGCATGGCGATCTCGAGGAGTCGGGCTTTTTCATACACGCATTCTTCGCCGTACCGACGCAGGAAATTTTCGGTCGATGTGTCTGATATACCGAGCGCAGCGCAAAGGCTGCGGACATCGCCTGTTGTTGTTTCACGTATTCTATGCGTGTTCTCTGTTGTTGTAGTCTCTGTTACGCGCGTGCGCGAGGAGGACGTGCAAAACCGCGCCGCTATTGGGTTTTCGGCTGGTCTATTCGAGCGTGTTAGATTGACCTCTTCGAGCGGTTCATTTTGAACTGCATGTTGGGTCATTTTGACCTCTTCGAGCGGTTCACCTGTATTGACTTTTTGACCTTCTATATCAATCTCTGTGTCAGCGGATGAGTTGTCCTGTGCTTCTGCATCATCAGAAACAGCTTGTTCTTCGGTATATTCCCACACTCCCCCCCTCGGAGGAGGAGCAGAAACACGTCGCTGGACACTCTCTATACTCGCACGCATTTGCTCATGCACAATTTTTTGGTTGAGTTCTTCAATGCGGTCAATGTTGATGGTGTATGCCTTGGTCTTGTTGAATGCATCACCGACCGTTGTCGAAAGGAGGGCATTCTGGTCTTCAAGAGAGCGTATTGTCCGCTTGATCGTACTCTCTGACCAGAATGGGAACTGATCGCGCCACTGTTTGACCGTGTTGTAAATCCAGCGGCGTCCGTATTGATCGCAAAAGCCCGCCTCGCGCGTAATCCAATACTGCACTTGTTGAAGAAAGATTGCCTCATTCAACCCGAGCAGAACGGCAAGGCTCGGCTGAACGGTGAGCGGGGATTCCGAAATCAGAAGACTTGTCGCTGCCATCGTTCTTCACCTTTCCTATTGCCACAAAACAAGCGGATCCGCATAGACATAATCTCCGTCCGCACCACGAACGATATACTCCAGATGTAGATGTGCACCGGTTACATATCCTGTTGCCCCTACAAGCCCGATCACAGTGCCCTGTGTTATGTACCGATTGACGGACACATACACGTCTGACATGTGAGCATACCGTGTATATGTGTCGTATACCGGATGATAAAGAAGCACCTGATTTCCATAACCGTCCGCATAGTCGCCGGACTGGATCACGATGCCATCAAAAAGCGCAGGAATTGGCGTTCCCTCCGCATAGCCGAGATCAACGCCTGTGTGAAATTTCCACTCCCCTGAAATCGGATGCACGCGCCAACCGAACGCCGAGGTCACAGGAAGATCGGCTGCATGAATGCAGAACTGGAAAAGCAGGAGCAGGAACAGCGCTGCTCCCACAGAGAAAAGTTTTCTGTTCATGACTGTCCTTTCATAACATCCGCACCGGTCTCCCATTGTGAAGGAAAACCATCTGCACGTCTCTTATCAAGCATACGTTGAAATGCTGCCTCGTATGCTTTTTCATACGTCCTCATTCAATGCGTAAAATAACAGCTACTCGTTCATCGCATCTACAAGCCATTGAGGAGCAAGAACATTTTTTCCATCATGGTCAAATAAGACTTGATAGGTTACAAAGAATTCTTCTGCCGCCTCTTCAGTGTAATGTTCTTCTGCCAACTCTTCATCTTCAGGACAAAGCGTCTTCCAAAAAGAACTTTCGAGAAGTTGTCTTATGGCAGTGTCTCTTGCCCCAAAACCAATACGATAATACGGATAAAGCACGCGAGCATTTCCCATATTTGCCTTTTCTGTGATCATAAATTTTCTCATACAATGACCGCCTCTCGTGGCTCGTATATGATTTCCTTGCCAAGCTGTGCTGCGAGAGCAAGCTCCTCGCGAACGCCTTTGCTGTGCTCCCAGTTTTGGAGTACATAGATGGCATCCGCTTCGCGTACCATCGCCATTGTGATACGAAGGTACGCATCCCATTCCAGACCGCTCGGCGGCAGCACGGCAGGATTGAGTACCGTGCAATCCTGCTCAAGCAGCCATTGTTCCGCAGCAGCAAAAATTTTCCTATATCCATCAACACCAGTAATCGCACCGGAGATGAATACGATTTTCCCTTCAAGGTTCATGGTGTATCCTCCTATTGGTTGGAGCAAAGCCTGACCAAATATCCTTTTTTATGAACTCTGCAAAATCAAGTTCTTCCTTTACTTCTTTTTCATCTTTCAATTCCTCAACGACATAAACCAAATCCGCACACTGTATCAACGCCAGAGCAAGAACCATATAACTCTTATATGATAATGCGGAATAGCGCGAATCGTGAGTTGTAAGAGGGTCTAAGATATATGCTCCTTCTGCTCTGAGATAGTTTTTTATATCCAAGAAATCCCTCTTTTGCGACTGTGTAATTGATCCAGCAATAAACACGAATCTTCCTTCAAGATTTGTAACAAACCCCATAGGTCGAGTGCCTTTTGTGACAAGAAAAGAGCCGTCACCATCATCTACCACTAATAGACAATTTTGGCTTAGACACTTCAACGTGTATGCCAATGTCTTTGTAATACGGCGTTTTACTCCCATATCTGCACGCTCCTCCGTAATTTAGTGGAATAAAACCAAAACGATAGCCCTGTTCTTTCCATCGCATCACATCTCCACAGGATCGCTGATCCACACATAACGGAACTTCATCGTATCGAGAGCAAAATCAATGGCTGCCGCCTCCTGCGTCCGCCCGCTCGCTTTCATGGATTGCAGGAGTTCACGAAGAATATCTACTGCTGCCCGTGCGGTAATCGGCTCGTTTGGAGTAACATCTTCTACGGTAGGCGAAAAATCGGCATTCGCCTCAGACGAGGACAAATTATCTGTAATCAGCCGCTCCTGCCCCGCCTCCTCTTCAAGAAGTGTTTCAAGGAGCTTCCCCCGTGTCTCGTCATAAACATCTGAAATGCTCTCGTCCTCTTTGATTGAGGCGATCTCATCGCGCGTATCATCTTCTGTATAGGAGGATATTACAGAGGAAGTGACCTCATACGCCGTGCACCCTTCTTGGTGCCGCACTTGATCGGGAGCTTCCTCCGCATCTGCAAAAGCCTCATCCTCTTGGGTGGGTTCATCCGTCGTGTCAGAAAATGTCGCTTGCGGCATTGCTTCTTCATCAGAACAGCCTCCCCACGTCTCTGCCTCCGGCGTAAGATGAGAGGCATGCAGATGTGCCTCCAGATCGGCACGCGTCCCCGCACATTCTCCTGTGCGAATCGAGGAAACAAATGCGTCCTGTTCCTCTTTTGAAAGTGCCGCGAGTTCCGTCGCTGCGCTCTTGCTGATGATTCCTTCTTCAAAGGCTGCCACAGCTTCATCCGATAGATTTTCCAATGTTTTAAGCCGCTGTAAGGCAGCGGGGGAGATTGCCAGAATCTGCTCGGCGAAGAAGGTGCGAAACGGTGTATTCTTGCCGTTGCCGTCTGAAAGCACACCTTTCTCCTTCTCCTCCTGATAGATCGCCCGCGCAATCGGCTCCAATTCCTGTACCTCACGCAAGCGGTCGAGCGTGCTTTTCTGACGGTAGTTGTTGGCGAGGATGATGGAAAGTGTCTCCATCTGCTCCGCCGTGAGTGCTCCCTCCTGCTGAAATGCAGGGAGTATATGACACGGAAGTTCGGCACGCTCCATCTCGCCCCGCTCCATCCGAAAAAGTGTTGCCGAAAGACGGCGTTCACCGGAAATGAGTCGGTATGTCCCATCGCCATTGTCTACGACATCGAGCGGCGGCAGCTGCCGATCCGACACGGAAAGAGAGTTTGCCAGCTCCTCAATTCCTGTGATGGAATAAAAGTTCTTTTCATTCGGGATGATCTTTGTCACGTCAATCTGTTTGACTGTATAGCCCGTCTCAAGTGTGACGGCTGCCTGACGTGTCGCAGGGTTCAAATAAGCGACAAGATTTCCTTTATGCTTTTTCATGCCGCACCTCCATCCAGAAGTTCCTCCGCAAACTCCATCAGGTCGCGTGCGATGCGACAGCTCGGACAGACCTCGAAAATACTCTTCTGTCCCTGACTTGCCGTCATCAGATGGTACTTTGCAAGGCGTGTCGCATAGGAAATTCGCGTGCGGAAAATCGGGAATCCGGCTTCCTGCACTCCCCTATAGATGACGGACACATCAGGAAATGCAATATATTGATTGACCAAAACTCCCCTGATCGCAAGGCGCGGATTGAACTGCCGCACATCCTCGACTTGCTGCGCCATCTTGTAGATTCCCTCCACACTGTCCGTTTCAAGTAAGGTTACAACGACGACATCATCCGTCACCGTAAGTACGTTGAATACGCTCATATTCACGTCCGGCGGATTGTCGATGATACAGAGATCATAACTTTCCGCGACCTCTTCCAACGCGTTTTTCAAGATGACATCCTGCCGCGTTTCCTGATCAGCAATGACCGCATAATTGGCTTCGATGAGTCCCATATCTGCTGCTATGAAGTCAATTCCCTCATAGCGCGAACGCTGAATAACCTCGCTTGCCTTTGCACCATCCATCAAAATGTTGGTAA
>CALALM010000136.1 GCA_937925565.1 uncultured Centipeda sp. | reverse complement strand
CCCAGTTCCGCCATGATCTCCGAAAAGGCCATATCGGGGGGGAAGCCGAGCATGAGCCCGCCGTTTTCCCCTTTGATCTTGATCTTATCCTCGCTCATTCGGCTTCCTCACTTCTTCCCTATATTCTGCGGCGGACGATCCAGGTGGAAGGCTGCCTCCAAGATTTTGCGCCCGATCGGCACCGCCGACACCGAGCCAAAACCGCCTTGCTCCACGATGACCGCAACGACAATATTCGGATTCACATAGGGTCCGTATGCCACGAACCAGCCGTGGTCACGTCCCTGCGAATTCTCTGACGTTCCCGTCTTGCCCGCAATATCGATCGGAAATCCGGCGAATACGCGCGCCGCCGTTCCGATTTTCGTCACCTGATGCAGTCCATCCTGTACATTGCGGATGATGGACGGATTCACATCCAGCTCCGAGAGGAGTTTGGGCTGGAATTCGCGCACCGTATTCCCGTTCACATCGACAATGCGTTGGACGAGGTGTGGCTGATAGCGCTTGCCGTCCGCCGCAATCTCCCCCATGACCATCGCTGCCTGCAAGGGCGTTACGAGGTTGAACCCCTGCCCAATTGCTGCGTCAAACGTCTCTGAAAGATACCATTCACCGTCCTCGAAGTTGTCCGCCTTGTACTTGCGGTTCGGCACAAGCCCCTCCGCCTCATACGGCAGATCAATTCCCGTCCGTTCACCGAGTCCGAACATCCGCGAATAGCGCTCAAGCGCATCGATGCCGAGGCGGTTGCCCATTTCGTAGAAATAGACATTATCTGAATGCGCCATTGCCTCCTGAAAGTTGATCCATCCGAGTGCCTCACCCGCGGCATTCGTCTTTGGGATGATCCAATGCTGTCCTGCATCGTAGATCTTCTCCTGCGGCGTCACCTTATGCTCGGCGAGCGCTGCCGTGCCCGTCACAATCTTGAACGTCGAGCCGGGCGGATACTCGCCTGTGATCGCCTTATTGTCCATCGGATGATAGGGGTTGTTGTTCAGCACATTCCAATTCTGCGTGGAGATGCCGCCCGCAAAGAGGTTCGGGTTGAATGCGGGACGGCTGACCATCGCCAGCACCTCACCCGTCTGCGGATTCATGACCACAGCAGCTGCCGCGTGCGCATGCACAATGGCAAGCTGTGCGTCTACCGCCTGCTCTGCCACCTCCTGAATATGCTTGTCAATCGTCAGGATGAGATCATTGCCCGGCACAGGTGATTGACGTCCGAGCAGCTGCACAGGACGACCCGACACATCGACCTCCACCTGATCGCCGCCGTTGACACCACGCACATCCTTATCGTAGATGCGCTCGAGACCGAACTTTCCAATAATGTAGCCGGACTTATATCCCTCGTCCTTGCGCCGTTCAAGTTCCTCCTCGTTGATCTCGCTCACATAGCCAAATACATGCGCCGCATATTCTCCATAGATATAGTCACGGATCGGCAGCACCTCGATCACAACACCGGGGTAGTCATCCTTCTGTTCCTCGATGATTGTGACAATGTCGGGCAACACATCGCTCTTGATGCGGATGGGATCAAATCCAACATGTGCGTCAATCTTTCGCTGAATCTCATCCACGGGTACATTGATCAGCTTTGACACACGCGCGATCACCTCGGGAGAGACCGGCTCCGTCAGTGGGAGCAAGGAAACCGCAAACCCCGGGCGGTTTGTCACAAGGAGTTCTCCGTTGCGGTCGTAAAAGGTACCACGTGCCGCCTCTGCCGGTATGATACGGATGCGGTTGCCCTCGGCGAGGCGTGCGTAAAGCTCACCGTCATAGACCTGCAAGTACCCGGCGCGCCCGATCAGCACTGAAATGATGAGAACGATCACCGCGCTCAAAAACTGCAGTCGTCCGCTGAAATCTTCGTTTTCGTTCACAATTACACTCCGAGAATAGCTTAACGCTTCGGATCGCGTACGCGCTTATCCAGATGGAATGTCGCCCAATGAATCGGATAAGCAAAGATCAGTTGGAACAACAGCAGAATAAAAAGTACGCGCCCCATATGCAGAAAAGGATTGAAATGATAGCCAAGCAAATACACAATCAATGCCGAAATCACATATTTGGCAAAGGTCGCAGCAATTGAAGCCGTGATTGGCAGGAAGAACTGCTCCTTGAACACACGATCCGAGAACCGTCCGAAGAACAGTCCGATCAGCGTCAGCGTAAACGCATGCAGACCGAAGAACGAACCCACGCTGAGATCCTGCATCAACCCCAGTGCAAAGCCAATGAACCCTCCCCACACGCTGCCACGCAGAAAGGCATAGGAAACCGTCGCCAAAAGAAGCAGATCGGGAACGACTCCATATATGGCGATCAGAGGCAGAAACGAAAACTGCAAGGCAAAGAGTACAACGAAAAAAACGATAAAATAACGATATTTCTTCACTGCCCCGCCGCCTTTGCCTGTGTTGCAGAGATCTGTGCCGCAGCCGCAGCCCCAGGGCTCAGCGGTGTGGACTGCATCGGCGCCGGAGGAGCCTCGCGCGATGCTGTGATGATCGCAACATCTTCGAGCCGCTGAAAATCCACTGCCGTCTCGATCAGGGCAACCTTTAAAAGACCCGTATCATCGCTGTGCTGGGAAACAATCTTCCCCACGGAAATCCCCTTGGGATAGATCCCTCCAAAACCGGACGTAATGACAACATCACCGTCCTGCACATCCGCGTTGCGCGGGATATTCATCATCTGCGGCATATAGGGATTATCCATCGTTCCCGTGACGATACCCGTTACGCGGGACTCTGTACGCTGAATGAGCGTACCGACCGAGGAGCGCACGTCCAGAATCAGCTGCACCTTGGACGAGAGCGGAGCAACCTCCGTCACGCGTCCAACGAGCCCCTTTGCCGTGACCACGGGCATATTCTCGCGCACCCCATCCTTCGAGCCGCGATCCACAACGATCGTACTCGTCCAGAGTGCCGCATCCCGCCCAATTACACGCGCAGCAAGGAGATCGAACTGCTGCACCGACTGCTTGTACGCCA
>CALALM010000135.1 GCA_937925565.1 uncultured Centipeda sp. | reverse complement strand
CCTATGTGATCGAGACCGTCAATGCGTATCGTCCGTGATATCTGTTAAGGAGATCCTATGCGGGAGTTGCGTTTTGAAGGAAATGCTGTATATTTGGAAGAGGTTGCGGAAATATATTTTCCATACATCATTGCGTGGCGCAACGATCCTCTGAACAATCGCTATCTGAACCAACCATTTCCTCTTGATATGGAGAAACAGCAGGCATGGTATCGACACTATCTTTCTGATCCAACACAGGGACTGCTCATTGTTGTAGATAAACAGCATGATACCCCGTTTGCCACGATGGGCTGGACGGATCATATTCCAGAAGAGAGACTTTGCATAACAGGGCGTCTTCTTGTCGGTGACCGACGTTATCGCGGAAGCTCTTTATTTGCGGAAGCAACGCTGATTTTTGCCGACTATATGTACGGTGCATTTGGCGTGGATATTTGTTATGCACATATTGTACGTGAAAATCTTTCTTCTATACGGTACCATGAAAAATATGGATTTTATCAAAATACAGGGGCGATACACTTTCCAGATGAGCTTGTTGTAAATGGTATGGAGCAGGTTGAATACATTCGCTCCAAAGACGATTGGAGTAATGTCAGGCAGGCTGTCCAACGAAGAGTAGCAGGGATGTAACGATGCAGAGATACATATGTTTTCACCCATATATTAGCGCATATTACTTGGCAGAAACCCATAATCGTCCGCGTGCAAACGATATAAGATGCGGGTTCTTTTTCTCGTTCAAAATGACTTTATTTGGGATAAACAATCTCTTGTCTATGATGTACTCGTAGCAGATGAACAAGTGGAGCCGATGATTGTGCTTTTCCCGAGTTATAGTGGGACGGATCTTTCAGCAGGACGGCCGGTGGGGGCGTATGAAGAACGTTACTGGCATTATTTTCACGACCGCTACACAGATGTCTATGATTTTACAAATGTACTGGATTTGCGGATTCTAAGGCCGGATTATATATTTTTAGGACTCCCGTATGAGGCACTTCGTCCATTGAATGGGACCCATGCGGCAGAACTTGCGCG
>CALALM010000134.1 GCA_937925565.1 uncultured Centipeda sp. | reverse complement strand
GGACGAAAAAATCTACGCCAATCTGACGGACTTCATTTTATCAGCGATTCCCTTGATTTTACATAATCATCGAAATGAAGTACAATGAGAACCCTATTATGGAAAGGATGTGGGAATATGCCCGGAATTGGTGTCATTGTCAATGTGATTGCTGTTGTACTTGGCGGCCTCCTGGGACTCGGGTGCGGGCGCTTCCTCGCGGAGCGATTCCAAGAGACCATCATGCGGGCGTGTGCACTCGCGGTGATCTTCCTTGGGCTCGGCGGAGCGCTCAGCAAGATGCTCTCGGTCGACACAGACGGGCGGCTTTCCTTCATCGGTATCGACATGATGCTCGCCGCCCTCATCGGTGGAGCGATCATCGGCGAGATCCTCAACATCGAGGATCGCATGACTGCCTTCGGCGCGTGGCTGAAACGCGTGTCAGGCAGCACGGGCGACACGCATTTTATCGACGGCTTTGTCTCCGCCTCACTCACGATCTGCGTCGGCGCGATGTCGGTCATCGGTGCAGTGAATGACCGTCTGCGGAAGAATGCCACCGCAAAATCATGCAGGGCTTTTTCTCTGCACATCGAATAAATACAATAGTATTTCGTAAGGAGGTCGTACCATGTCCATACTTGCAGCCTATGTCCTGCCGCATCCGCCGCTCATCATACCCGAGGTCGGGCGGGGCGAGGAGAGGAAGATCCAGCTCACGATCCATGCGTATGAGCGCGCCATGAAGGAGGCGGCAGAGTTCCAGCCCGGTACGGTCATCATCGCCAGCCCGCACACGGTCATGTATGCCGACTACTTCCACATCGCGCCCGGCGAGGAGGGCTCGGGCAGCTTTGCCCAGTTCGGCGCGCCCGAGGTCGCGGTAACGACGCAGTACGACGCAGTCCTCGCGAAGGAGATCGCGATGGAGGCGGGGGAGGCGGGCATCGAGGCGGGACCGGTCGGCGGGCGAAATGCCGCGCTCGACCACGCCATCATGATCCCGTTGCACTTTCTGCACGCGCATACGCGTGACTTCCGCATCGTGCGGCTCGGCATTTCGGGGCTCTCCCCGCTCGATCACTACAACTTCGGCAAATGCATCGCGCGCGCGGTGCACACGCTCGGGCGGCGCGCGGTCTTTATCGCGAGCGGCGACCTCTCGCACAAGCTGACGCCCGAGGGGCCGTACGGCTTCGCGCCCGAGGGACCGCGCTTTGACAAGGCGTGCATGAAGTACCTCGAGGAGGGCGACTTCCTGAAGCTGCTGCGCATGGACCGCGCGCTCTATGAACCGGCGGCGGAGTGCGGCCTGCGCACGTTCTGGATGATGGCGGGCGCGCTCGACGGGCAGGCGCTCAAGATCAAGAAGCTCTCCTATCAGGGGCCGTTCGGCGTCGGCTACGGCGTTGTGTCGCTGCGGGTGATGCGCGAGGACCCGCGCCGCAGCTTCGCCGAGCGCTATGAAATGCTCGAACGGCGGGCTCTGGAGGAGCGGCGCGCCGCTGAGGACGACTATGTGCGGCTCGCGCGGCGCGCGATTGAGACGATCGTGCGTACGGGGGAACCGGCAGAGCGCCCCACAGGGCTCCCGTCCGAGATGACAGAGCGCGCGGGCGTCTTCGTCTCGCTCAAGAAGGACGGCGAGCTGCGCGGCTGCATCGGCACGTTCGAGCCGACGACGAAGAACATCGCCGCCGAGATCATGCAGAACGCCGCCAGTGCGGCGCTCCGCGATCCCCGCTTCCCGCCCGTTCGGGAGGAGGAGCTGGATGCCCTCGTCTACTCGGTCGATGTGCTGACGGAGCCAGAGCTCGTCGCGAACGTAGATGACCTCGATGCAAAGAAGTACGGCGTCATCGTCGAGTACCGCGCGCGCAAGGGACTGCTGCTGCCTGATCTCCCGGGCGTTGATACGGTGGAGGAGCAGCTGCACATCGCGCGGCAGAAGGGCGGGATTCCCGCCGATGCCGCCGTCCGCATCTGGCGCTTTACCGTCGAGCGGCATCACTGAGATGAGCGCCGAGACGCACATACATACTGCGGCAGACATGAACGCAACGCATCCGCACGGGGATACCGAGGGGTGTATTACCTGCCCCCTCTGCCCTCATTTCTGCCGTCTGCGCACGGGAGAGACGGGATTCTGCCGTGCGCGCGCAAACGTCGACGGTACGATTCGTGCGGTGAACTATGGGCGGCTGACCGCACTCGCGCTCGACCCGATCGAGAAGAAGCCGCTCTACCACTTTCACCCCGAGAGCTTCATCCTCTCCGTCGGCAGCTTCGGCTGCAATCTCGCGTGTCCCTTCTGTCAGAACGCCGGCATTGCGATGGCAGACGACTCCACCCCGACGGAGTATGTCGCGCCCGCGCGCCTCGCTGCACTCGCGGACGATCTGCGGCATCAGCCGCGCGGCAATCTCGGCGTTGCCTTTACCTACAACGAGCCGCTCGTCGGCTACGAGTACATCATGGACAGTGCGCCGCTCCTGCACGCGGCGGGACTCAGCGTCGTGCTCGTCACGAACGGAACGATCTCTGCGGAGCCGCTCGCGCAGCTCCTGCCGCATGTCGACGCGATGAACATCGATCTGAAGGCGTGGCGCACGGACACCTATCGACGCCTCGGCGGCGATTTTGCGACGGTGAAGGAGACGATTGCCCGCGCCGTCCGCAGCGGCGTCCACGTCGAGGTGACGACGCTCATCATCACCGCGATGAACGACAGCGCCGAGGATATGGACGAGGAGGCGCGCTGGCTTGCCGCCCTCTCGCCCGACCTTCCCCTGCACATCAGCCGCTACTTCCCGCGCCACCGCATGAGCACGCCGCCGACACCGATCGTAACGATCGACAGACTCACTGCCATCGCACGGCAGCATCTGCGGCATGTCCATCGCGGGAACTGCTGAGCGAAATAACATTATGATATTGTCATAGGAGGTGATGTACATGGCAGTAAAAACAACGCTCGCACATCGCGAAATAAACACAGGAAGCCCCCTATTTCCACGTGCAAGAGATGAACTGTCAACGGCGGAGTTCGATGCAATCATCGCGAAGGGACTTGCTCAGGCAAAGGCAGGTGAGTCCCGCTCTGCCGAAGCCGTCCTACACGATCTCCGAAAAGAAGTTCCCACATGGAGATAAAACGATACCGTATACACATCACGCCGCAGGCAGAACAGCAAATGTGGAACATCACACGCTATATTGCGTTCGACCTGCAAAACCCCGATGCAGCACTGCATATGTTGGACCTCTTTGACCAAACGATACAGTCACTACAAGAGTTTCCGCAACGAATTTCCCTGACCAATGAAGATGTGTGCCGTGATACAGAGCTACCTCATATACTTTTGGATTGATGAAGTATCTTCATCCGTACAGATTATTGCGGTCATATACGGGAAACGCAGTCAAAGCCGTGCCCTTGCCGAAATAATGCACATAGAATCATGAACCAGCAATACATTTTCAAAGGAGATGACCAAATGACAACGTACAAGAAGCTACGCGCCACAATCGCAACAATGATGACGATGGGCGTGCTCTGCGCGATGCCCGCAGGATTTGCGGCAGAGGCAACGCCCACCGCAGCGGCACAGCCCGCAGAGCAGACGGCGACCGCCGCCCCTGCACAGCAGACGTCCAAGCCGTTCGCCACTGTCCGCGTGGGCAAGAAGTGGGGCGCAGTCGCTCCCTCGGGCAGCCTCGTCATCCCGGCGGAGTACGATGAGATCGCCTCCTACTCAGCCGACGCGGTCGCCGTCCGTCAGGGCAAGAACTGGGGCATCGTCCGCCTTGACGGTACGGTCATCGTCCCTGCCATCTACAAGGCAATCCATCCGCTTGCGGCAGATACGATCATTGTGCAGAACACGAAGGATATGTATGGTGCATACGATACGGCGGGAAATGTTCTCCTGCCGGTCGAATACCGCTCCGTCACCCCGTTTTATGACGGCATCTCCCGTGTCGAGCGCAAGGATAAAAAGTTTGTCTTCTACCGCCGCGATGGCAGTCTGCTGACGAGCGATGCTTATCTGTGGGCATCCCGGTTCTCAGAGGGACTGGCGGTCGTTGAGCCGACGAAAAACAAAATGGGCTACATCGACACGAACGGCAGCGAGGCAATCCCCGTACAGTTTGAAAATGCCATGATCTTTCAGGAGGGGCTTGCTCCCGTCGCAGTCAAAAAGAAATGGGGTTTTATTGACAAGAGTGGCACAATGGTGATACAATCGCAGTTCCGTGCCAAATCCATTGGCGGCTTTTCCGACGGGCTTGCGATGATAAAGGAAAAGAAGCACTGGGCATTCATCGACAAGACCGGCAAGAAGGTAATCCAGACGCGCTATGAGGACGTCGACTCGTTCGAGAACGGGCTCGCCGAGGTGCGCCGCGAGGTCAAGGTCGGGCTTCTCGGCGGATTTCTCACCAGTGCCGTCTCCTTTGCTACGGGGATACCGACATTCGGGGTCGGCACCGATCTCATCGGCGAAAAGGTCAAACGCGGCTACATCGACAAGACGGGCGCTGAGATCATCTCAACCAAGAATGACTACAACTCCTTCTTCATGGGCGGCGTCGCACTCGTCCGCGTGAAGAGCAAATGGGGCATCATCGATCGGAAGGGCGCCTACGTCGTCGAGCCGAAATACAAGGGCATCCACTTCTTCTACGACGACCTCGCTGCGGTGCAGGACGGCGATAAATGGGGCTTTGTCGGACGTGACGGCAAAATCGTAATCGAGCCGAAATACGATGAGGTGCACGACTTTACCGATGGGATTGCCGCCGTTCAGCAAGGCGGAAAATCCTTCTTCATCGACAAGACGGGACGCGTCCCCTTCCTCCTGCCGAATAACATCACGGACATCGGCATGTTTCGCGATGGATTTGCGCCCGTGAAGATCGGGGACAAGTGGGGCTTTATCGACAAGACGGGCACGGTCGTTATCCCGCCCGCCTACGCCGAGGTACGCACGCATCAGGTTACGACAGACAGCCTATAACGGCGCTCCTCAACGTTCAAGAAAAATCATCGTTCCTCAGCAACTTCTCATGCGTCAACATAGGACTGTAGTATGCACCCAATACTACAGTCCTATTTGTGTGTGTGAACCTTGAAGAAATGTACGCACGTCGTACAGGCGCGGAACATCCCTGCTGCGTATAGATCATGCGCCATCTTCCTTTTAATATCACTCCCACAATATCCGTAAATTTTTTCGTCAGTCCCATATCGTAATGTCTTTTATCCTATTTACGTATCATATGAAATGTGTTATCAAGGAACCACTGATAAAATGAAGTCCGTCAGATTGGCGTAGATTTTTCGTCCGATTGAGGAGGCAAACCGGACGCAGAGTGGTGCTCTGTGGAGGATTTGCCGACGAAAAACGGGCAAAAAAGATGCGCTAAGATGATGGTACTGAATTTATCAGTGCTTCCCTAATAAGGGGATAGCACTGAATACGAATCACAAACATTCTATTCAATGTTTGTGATTCGTTGATGGGTGAGGAGGAGTGTTATGACACCAGCTGAACAGAAGGAACTCCGGCTTTTCGCAGTAAAGGTGCGTGAGGGCATTTTGCGCGGTACACATGCGGCAAAGAGTGGACATCCGGGCGGCTCTCTTTCTTCTACGGAGTATTTCACCTATCTCTACAACAGGGAGATTCGCATCGATCCGAAGAATCCGCATGATCCGAACCGTGACCGCTTTGTGCTCTCGAAGGGACACATCGCGCCCGGTCTCTATGCGACGCTCGCCAATCGCGGATTCTTTCCAGTGGATGAACTCCTGACGCTGCGTCATCTCGGTTCGCGTCTGCAAGGGCATCCAAATATGAACCTCACGCCCGGTGTGGATATGTCTACCGGATCGCTTGGACAGGGGATCTCGACGGCAGCAGGGATGGCGAAGGGCGCAAAATATCTCGGCAAGGACATCCATGTCTATACCCTTCTTGGAGACGGCGAACTTGCTGAGGGACAGGTGTAGGAAGCAACGATGTTTGCCGCACACTATCAGCTCGACAATCTCTGTATTGCAGTCGATGTCAACGGCCTTCAGATTGACGGCGCGACAGCGGATGTCATGAATACGGCGCCGCTTGATGCAAAGTTTGCGGCATTTGGCTGTGCCGTTATCTCAATTGACGGACATGACTACACGGCGCTAGAAGAGGCATTCAAGACATTTCATGCAAACAAGAGCACGGGAAAGCCGACCGTGATCCTGATGAAGACAACCAAAGGCAAAGACATCTCCTATATGGAGAACAAAGTGGGCTGGCATGGCAAGGCACCCAATGACGACGAACTCGCACAGGGGCTTTCGGAGCTTGATGCGATTCGCAAGGCGATTGAGGAGGCATGAACATGGCAGACATAAAGAAAATTGCAACGCGTGACAGCTACGGCAACGCCCTTGTAGAACTGGGCAAGACGCACAAAAATGTTGTTGTTCTGGATGCTGACCTTGCTGGTGCGACAAAGACGGGGACCTTTAAGAAGGTGTTTCCTGAGCGCCATTTCAACTGTGGAATTGCGGAGTGCAATATGGTCGATGTTGGCGCGGGACTATCGACGATGGGACTTGTTCCCTTCGTCTCCACCTTTGCCATGTTTGCAGCAGGGCGTGCCTATGAGCAGGTTCGCAACACCATCGGATATCCGCATCTGAACGTCAAGATCTGCGCGATACACGGCGGCATCTCCGTCGGTGAGGATGGAGCGTCTCATCAGTGCTGCGAGGATCTTGCTCTTATGCGCTCGATTTTGGGGATGACGGTTATGTGCCCCTCGGATGACGTGGAGGCACGCAAAATGGTGCACGCTGCCTATGAGATGGAGGGTCCTGTATACATCCGCTTTGGTCGTGCGGCTACGCCAGTCTATCATGACGAGGCCTTCTCGTTCACCATTGGCAAGGGAGAAGTCCTGTAGGACGGGACCGATGTCGCCATCATCGCGACGGGCATTCTCGTTCCGGAGGCAATCGAGGCAGGAAAACGTCTTGCTGCCGAGGGAATCAAGGCACGTGTTATCAACATGGCAACGATTAAGCCGATTGATGAGGAGCTTGTCATCCGTGTGGCGAAAGAGTGCGGCAGGATCGTCACCGTTGAGGAGCACAATATCATCGGCGGGCTCGGCGAGGCGGTTGCAGGTGTCACGGCAGAGCACGCCCCCGCTCCCGTTCATCGCATCGGTGTGCGGGACGAGTTCGGGCACTCAGGTTCTGCGGCGGAGCTGCTGAAGCAGTTCGGGCTGACCGTAGAGCACATCGCAGCACAGACGAAGACTTTCATCCAAAAATGAAGGGCTTACTGATATAATTATCGCCTTGGCGCATGTTTTCTGCCTGTTCTTTACCTGTAAACCGGAGCAGAAAATCTGTTGCCCGCTGTGCCGAAGTCTTTCATTTGTCGTTGCTGCTGTGAAACTTACATACAAGAGATTCCATTTGTCGTATTCTGCGTTTGGAATCTCTGTTTCTTTGCAAAGGGGCATCAGGCAACACACTTCATCCTATATTGTATTATGCAGGATGGAAGACTGCTGCTTGTAAAGCTCGGCGGTGTGTTGCCCCTCGGAATCGACGGAGGAATTATTGACGTGGAGGTGGATGTCTGGCACATACAAATTTCCATGACCGGTGTTTCAGATTCTCGTGTCCGGTTTTGCTGCTAGGGGTGTGCAAAATCTCGACCAAGAGGGTGCATCGTTAGATTGTATCAAAATTGGTGGTAAGACGGATCTACGCCAAGGCTGTGTTGATGAGACTCACGCAGGAGCTTGGACGGCAGACGGCGTACTTTACACACGCTCTCTTTTTTCGTCCGATTGTGAAGGAAAATCGGACGCAGAGTGGTGCTCTGTGGAGGATCGAGGGCGAAAAGCGGGCAAAAAAGATGCGCCAAGATGATGGTGCTGAATTTATCAGTGCTTCCCTAGCGTATGAGTACAAATCCCTTTGCACTGTCCCAGACGACACCGCCGTCCTCGGCTCGACTGACGGCAATATGGTCGAAGTGGAGGAGGTAGTTGCCTGTCTCGTAGTTCTGCAGCTCTTTGCTGAGGATGGATTTTTCGTTTTGCTCTCCATATTGTACGAGTATGTGCGCGTAGGGGTTCAGGTCAATGCGTTCCTCCGTGCCGTCTGTGCGCGGAACGACGAGGACACCCTCATGCGTAATCTTGTTCGAATCAAATGGGAGCAGCGTGCGATAGCCTGCAATGGAGAGTTCTTCAAAGTCCTCTCCGTAGAAGTAAAAGGACGCGCGCATCGCGTTGAACTTGGTGTCGAATACCTCTGCGGCGAGCGGGGAGGCATCCTGTTCGAGGTAGAACGCAATATCGATGATCTCGTCCACAACCGCGGGCGGCGTGTCGTCACGCTTTATGATCTGTCCGTCCTGTATGAGGTTGTGTTCTGTGAGCAGTTGACTGAGCCGTGCCTCCTGACTGCGGAGCGGTACGTCGACGACGTTGAGCGGGGTGAGACTGAAGATGAGCGCGAGGATGGCGGCGCAGAGGTATACTTGCTGGGGCTTTCGCCGAAGGAAGGCGACGGCAAGCGCATAGATGCCGCAGAACGTACAGATCATGGAGGTGTAGCGCAGCGTTGTCAGTCCGTATGCCTCATAGCGGAGATAGACGCCGTAGAGCTGGACGGCGAGGATGGGGAGGAAGAGGAGAAGCCCCCATTTCAGAAAGCGGGAAAAGAGGGGAAGACGCTCCTGCGCGGCAAGTGTGCCGAAGAAAAAGGCGAAGCCGAGGAGCGCGAACGAAGCGTACCAATTCATCGTGCCGACGGGCATCTCGCCCACGCCGATGATCTTGCCGACGTAGAGGTAGAGAACGATGAGCAGAAGGAGATAGACGGGGAAGAAGAGATAGAGGAGCAGCTTCTGCGTGGCGGCGGGGAATTCATAGCGTGCGTTCGCATTTGGTAGTGCGCCGAGAAATGCGGCAAGTCCCCAGCCGCCGTATGCGATCAGACCGGAGAAGAGATAGGTCGTCTCGGGCAGCCATCCGTCCGCATCGGTGACGATCAGTGCCCAGAATGCGGCGACACAGAGGATGAGCCCGAGAGAGAGCAGGATGCTCGTCACAATGGAAAAGGCGGCGGCAAAGAGAAGGGCGGGAAGCCCCGGGGCTTTGTTTGTTCGTTCGAGGAGAAAGAGCGCAAGGAAGGCGAGTGCGAGATAGATGCCTTGCGTTCCAATGATCAGATGGCGGCTCGGATTTTCCACGCCATACCACGCATAGGCAAGGAGGAGG
>CALALM010000133.1 GCA_937925565.1 uncultured Centipeda sp. | reverse complement strand
GCATGAGAAGCATCGCGGCAGAGAACACCGAAAAGCCGATGCCCGCGAGCGAGAGATCCATGCCACGCACAATGGTGAGATAGACACCGCTCCAATCCATCATCGCTCCCTCGCTGAGGAACGCAATGAACGCCGTGATGCCGACAAAGATGACGATGCCGCGCGGGATCGCAATGAGTGCGCCGCCGCCCCCACCATAGGGAATCAGATATCTGCCGAAAACTGCTGTGAGTGCAAGGATCAACACCGACGCGATCGCCGTGGACTGAAACGCCGTGAGTCCGACAAGCCCGACCCACATGCCGTAGAGACCTGCGCCGACGAATCCGCCGAGGCTCCAGAACCCGTGCATGCCGCTCATGATGCGCCGCCCGATTCCCTTTTCGACGATGACGGCCGCGACATTGATAACGACATCAATACACCCCATCAGTGCACCGAAAAAGAGAATCACAGGCACGGCGATCCAAAATGAATCCACCAAACAGATCGAGAGGAGTACACCGGCGTACAGGATGCCTGTGCCCACCAGCACGCGGCGACAGCCGAGGCGTGCCGAGAGCGCCCCCGAGAGCGGCATGGTCAGAAGAGAGCCAATTCCGATGCACAGCAGCAGAAGCCCCAACACATCGTCTCCGATTGCGAGGCGCTCGCGCAGCAGAGGCACAAGCGGCGCCCATGATGCCGCCCCAAAACCGCCGATAAAGAAAAAAGCGCGCGTTGCATGTGCCTCGCGATCGCCGATTGTCCGATCTGCCCGTGCCGCAGAGGTGTTCCCCATATCCCATTCCTCCGTAAAAGAGAGCCATCCCCACAGTGCCCTAAAAAACTCCTGCCATTCTATCACAGAAACGCAAAAAAGCAACCGTCTTTTTCACACAACAAGGGTCGCCGCACGAAGCTTTTTGGTTTCATGGCTTCCGTGTCCTGCAAGATATTCCTGCACGACCTTCCGTTTATATGCTGCATTGTATTTTGCCATTACAATAAAAAAGGAACCCCTTGCGGGGCTCCCGAATGTGTCTCGTTCGCGCGCTTAACCGAGGATGACGAGGGAATCGCGCACCTTGACCGACTGTCCTGCCGAGACGTTGACTGCCTTGACCGTACCGTCGGCAGGAGCGGCGATTTCGTTCTGCATCTTCATCGCCTCAAGAATGAGAAGCGTGTCGCCTGCCTTGACCGCCTGACCGACCGATGCCTTGACCTCGATGATCTTGCCGGGCATCGGAGCGTCCACGGACTGCTCGCCTGCACCCGCCGCCTTTGCCGGTGCCGCCGGAGCTGCAGGGGCAGCAGGAGCAGCAGCCGGAGCGGGTGCTGCGGCGCGTGGGGCGGCAGCAGGGGCAGCAGCGCCGCCTGCGCGTACCTCCTCGACCTCAACCTCATAAGCAGTGCCGTTGACCGTGATGTTGAACTTCTTCATGTGTTATTCCTCCAACATTTATATTCCTAGGAACAGGATACCTGCAAATGCAGGGTTACCTCAAAGCTTACTGCGGTTGGCAAGCGTCCATACCTCTGCGGGTTTGATACGCACAGCGACAACCTTGCTCCCCATTGCCGACTGAACGGCAGCTGTGATGGCGGCGACGATCTCCGGCGCCACAGTGTTTGCAGCCATATATGAACCTCCTGCGTTTTAGAGCGGAATGTTCCCGTGCTTCTTCGCGGGATTGTCCTCACGCTTGCTCGAGAGCGCGTTGAGCGCCGTGATGATATAGGGGCGCGTCTCGCTCGGGGTAATGACCATATCGATGTAGCCGCGTTCTGCCGCCTTGTACGGGGTCGCGAACTCCTCGATGTATTCCGCCGTGCGTGCATCCTTGTCCGGGTCCTTGCGGAAGATGATGTTTGCAGCACCCGCAGGACCCATGACGGCGATCTCAGACGTCGGCCATGCCATGACCTGATCGGCACCGAGCTCGCGGTTACACATTGCGATGTAAGAGCCGCCGTACGCCTTACGCGTGATGACGGTGACCTTCGGAACGGTCGCCTCGCTGTACGCGTAGAGCATCTTCGCTCCGTGGCGGATGATGCCGCTGTACTCCTGATCGACACCCGGCAGGAAGCCCGGCACGTCGACGAGGTTGACGAGCGGAATGTTGAACGCATCGCAGAAGCGAATGAAGCGCGCCGACTTGTTGGACGCGTCAACATCGA
>CALALM010000132.1 GCA_937925565.1 uncultured Centipeda sp. | reverse complement strand
CGCAGGCGATGCCGTCGCCTCTCGTTGAGTACACGAGCGTGCGCGATGCGTGGGCGGTCGCGGGACTGCCCGTCTACACACCGACGCTTTTGCCCGTCGGCTATGCGCAGAAGGACATCATCGTTATCGACAAGAGCCTCGCAGAGATCTTCTATCGCAATGATGCGGGCAAGGAAATTCTCTTCCGCATGGCGAGGGGCGACGCGGACATCAGCGGCGATAATACCGTTTACGAGGTCAATCAGGTGGTACAGGTCGGACGCCAGTACATTCGCGTCAAGGGCACGGAGAAGCATGTCAGCCTCGCCCTCTGGTCGCGCGGCGGCTATACCTTTTCCCTCTCGTTTGAAGAACCCGTCTCCGTTGAGGCAGTACAGGCAATCGTCAGTACGATCCCGTGGAGCTGAGCAGCGATTCGAAATGTAAAAGAGATTCCATTCGTCTTATTCGACGTTTGGAATCTCTCTTTGTTTGGGCGAGAAAGATTTGCTTTCTTCGGTTTCTGCTTCTTGTCCCATGGCTCGGTTTATCGTGGTTCTCTCACGTTTTTTTGCGCTCATCCATCGCCCGCACCTTGGCGCATTGCTCAGGTGTGAGGGCAATCTTGCCGCGATCGAGGGAGAGGAGTCCCTCTGTACGGAGGCGGTCAATGCTGCGGTTGACCGTCTTTAGGCTCGTGCCGATGGCATCGGCGATGTCCTGTCGACGCATGGGGAGTCGCACGGCGACATCGCATGCGGGCAGATTTTTTTGCAGGTAGGCGAGGAGGCGTGATTGAACCGTCATGTATTTGATCTGACCGTATTCGTCCGAAACAGGCCAAGATTTTCGCGCAATCATACAGGCGACGGCAAACGCTGCTCCCGCGTCGCGCTGGAGCCACGCGGCGAACGCATCGATGCTGACAGCAAGCAGATCGCACACCGTCTCCGCCTCACACGTTGCGGCATAGTACGGCGTACCTGCAAGTGCCTCGTACTCGCCGAGGAATGTGGGCGGGTCGGCGATGGCAAACACATACCGATCGCCGCTTGAGAACTCGTTGATGATGCGCACGCGCCCCGCGAGGAGGATGTAGACCGTGTCGGCATGCGTCCCCTTGCAGCGGATGATCTCGTCGGGCTGGAATGTGAGCGGCCGCGCAACGCGCAGCAGATGTGGCGGTATCTCTGGGAACGACGGCAAACGCATGGTGACTCTCCTCTCAGTACAGTTTTTTTCTATTTTAGCGAAAAAAACGCGCGCTGAAAAGTCACATGTCCTTTTTTTTCGTCTGGCGCGTTTGTTATAATCAAAAAAGAAAGGGGAATGCGGTATGAGTTCGGACAGCGTGCAGAGCAAACGCGTGGAAGTGATGGCAGGGCTGACATCATTCTTTGCCATCTCGTACATCATCATCGTCAACCCGCTGATTCTCGCGGATGGCGGGATCCCGGCGGAGCTGAGCGTGTTCGCGACGATATTCGCCTCGGCGGTCGGCTGTCTGCTGATGGCACTCTGGGCGGATGCGCCGATCATCTTGACACCCGGCATGGGGATCAATGCGTTCTTCACATATACCGTCGTGGCGAATATGGGGTTCCGTTGGCAGGAGGCACTTGCCATCTCGCTCGTCTCGGCGCTCATCTTCTTCGCGCTGGCGGTGACGCGCGCGGGCAGGATTCTGGCGGACGCTGTGCCGAAATCGTTGAAATACGCAGTGACGGCAGGCATCGGGTTGTTCCTCGTGGAGATTGGACTGGAGAAGGCGGAGCTGATCCGTGCCGGCGAGAACTCGATCCTCGCGCTCGGCGATCTGCAAAATCCGTCTGCGCAGCTCGCACTCCTCGGTCTTGTGTTGAGCCTGCTGTTCTACCAGCAGCGAGTGAAGGGCGGTTTTTTCATCGCCATCCTCATTGTGACGATCATCGCCAATGTGTTCGACCTCGTCCACGCGAATACGATTGAGATTGATATGACGCGGCTCGGCGAGTACGGTGCACTGCTCTTTGTAGAGGATTTCTCCTCCGTGCTGACGATTTCGTTCTGGCTTGCGGTATTCTCGATGACGATGATCCTCGTCTTTGAGTCCATCGGATTGCTCGAAGGACTGCTGCCCGATACGGAGAAGTTCCGTAACGCGTTCCGCGCCTCGTCGCTGACAGCGGTGCTGTCCTCGGTGCTCGGGACGAGCCCGACGGTTGCTGCCGCAGAGAGTGCGGCAGGCATTGTAGAGGGGGGGCGGAGCGGACTGACGGCACTCGTCGGCGGCGCACTGTTCCTGCTCACGCTCGTATTCATCCCGCTGCTCGCCTACGTTCCGCAGGCGGCCGTTGCGCCGGTCATCATCATCACAGGGGCTCTGATGATGCAGCAGCTCGAAAATATCCACTTTCAGGATTTCTCAGAGTGGTTCCCTGCGTTCCTCATCATCGTGCTCATCCCGCTGACAAACAGCATCTCGACGGGATTGGCGTTCGGCTTCGCCGCGCACCCGATGATGAAGGTGTTTACGGGGCGTCGGCGCGAGCTTGGCACGCTCTCTTACGTCCTTGGCGTGCTGTTCCTCCTGCAGCTTATCTTTGAAGCGATGCAATGAGCGCACTCCACTAGGGTATAGACCGCTATGTCGGTTTTCGATAAATGTTCTTCACAGTTTATGAAAGAGAGGTACACATCATGCCAACCCCACACATTGCAGCTGCAAAGGGCGAAGTCGCCGAGCGCATTCTCCTGCCGGGTGATCCGCTCCGCGCCAAGTACATCGCCGAGAACTTCCTCGAGGGGGCGAAAGAGTACACGAACATCCGCAACATCCTCGGCTACACCGGCACGTACAAGGGGCATCCCATCTCCGTGCAGGGAACGGGCATGGGGATGCCGTCCATCTCCATCTACGTCAACGAGCTCATCCGCGAGTACGGCTGCAAGACGCTGATCCGCATTGGCAGCTGCGGCGCATGCCACAAGGACATCCACATCCGCGATGTCCTCATCGCGCAGGCGACGACGACCGACTCCTCCATGCCGCGCAACATCTTCGGTTCTGCGGTCAACTTTGCACCGGTCGCGAACTTTGATCTGCTGCGCTCCGCATATCAGGCGGCCGTCGACAAAGGCATCGCAGTGCGCGTCGGAAACGTGATGTCGCAGGATCGCTTCTACGATGACGAACTCGACATTCAAAAGCTCGCGAGCTACGGCGTCCTTGGTCTGGAGATGGAGGCAGCGGCACTCTACCTCATCGCGGCGAAGTTCGGCGTACGCGCTCTTGCACTCTTTACCGTCAGCGACCACCTCGTCAGCGACGAGCCGCCTTCCACGGCAGAGGAACGTCAGACATCGTTCAGCGAGATGATCGAGATTGCACTGGAGGCGTCGATCGCCTAATCATAGGAGGAGATAGCAATGACCGGTATCAAACGCGTATTTCTGATCGTCCTCGACAGCTTCGGCATCGGGTGTGCTCCGGACGCAGCGGACTTCGGCGACGGGCGTTGCAACACGCTCGCATCGCTGACGACATCGCCGGAACTGCACGCGCCGAACCTCACAAAGCTCGGCCTCTTTAACATCGACGGCGTCGGCTGCGGTACGCCCGCAGACAGCCCCATCGGTGCTTTTGCACGGCTGCGGGAGCTCTCGCGCGGCAAGGACACGACGATTGGACACTGGGAAATCGCAGGCATCGTCTCCGAGCAGCCCATGCCGACGTATCCGAACGGATTCCCGAAGGAGATCCTCGAGCGGCTCTCGGCGGCGTGCGACGGAAAGAAAATCCTCTGCAACAAGCCCTACTCCGGCACGCAGGTCATCCACGACTACGGACGCGAGCAGGAGGAGACGGGCGGACTCATCGTCTACACGTCGGCGGACAGCGTGCTGCAGATCGCGGCGAACGAGGCTGACGTACCCGTCGAGCGTCTCTATGACTACTGCCGTGCGGCACGCAAGATTATGCAGGGCGAACACGGTGTCGGACGCATCATTGCACGGCCGTACGTCGGCAGCTATCCGAACTACGAGCGCACAGCACATCGTCACGACTTCTCCCTCGACCCGACGGGCGATACGATGATGGACGCGCTCGTGCGGCAGGGGCATGAGGTCATCGCCGTCGGCAAGATCAGCGACATCTTTGCGGGGCGCGGCGTCACGCGCAGCACGGGCGTCAACGAGAACAACGCCGACGGCATGGAAAAGACACTTCGCATTCAGCAGGAGGACTTTACGGGGCTGTGCTTCGTCAACCTCGTCGATTTCGACATGACGTATGGGCACAGACGCGACATCGCAGGCTATGCGCGCGCGACAACGGAGTTCGACGTGCAGCTCGGCACGTTCATGGAGCGTATGCGTGAGGACGACGTGCTGATGATTACGGCCGACCACGGCTGCGACCCCGGCGCACCCGGCACAGATCACACGCGTGAGTACGTGCCGCTCCTCGTCTACGGCGCACAGATCCGTCAGGGTGTCAACCTCGGGACGTACCCGACCTTCGCCATGATCGGCGCGACCGTGGCGGATATGTTCGGTGCGGGGCTGACGACGAAGGGCGAGAGCCTGCTGCCGCGCGTTCTTGCGCACTGAGGAGGATCGACCCATGCGCATGTATGACCTGATTACGAAGAAAAAGCATGGCGGCACACTCACTGCCGAGGAGCTGCGCTACATGGTCGAAGGCTATGTCGCGGGCGAGATTCCCGACTATCAGATGTCCGCCATGCTGATGGCAATCTGGTTCAGCGGCATGACGGCGCAGGAGACGACGGAGCTGACGATTGCAATGGCGGACTCGGGCGACCGCGTCGACCTCTCGGCGATTGCCGGCAAAAAGGTGGACAAGCACTCCACCGGCGGCGTCGGCGACAAGACGACGCTCATCTGCGCCCCGATTGTCGCCGCCTGCGGTGGGCGCGTCGCGAAGATGAGCGGTCGCGGTCTCGGGCACACGGGCGGCACCGTGGACAAACTGGAGGCCATCCCCGGCTATGAGACGGCGATTTCGCGCGAGAAATTTTTCTCCATCGTGAACGAGTGCGGCGTGTCCGTCATCGGGCAGTCGGGCAACCTCGCGCCGGCGGACAAGAAACTCTACGCGCTGCGCGACGTGACGGCGACGGTTGACTCGATCCCGCTGATTGCCTCCTCGATCATGAGCAAGAAGCTCGCCGCCGGCTCGGATTGCATTCTGCTCGATGTCAAGACGGGCTCGGGCGCATTCATGAAGACGCTCGACGATGCCATCGCGCTTGCGCAGACGATGGTTGCCATCGGCGAGGGCGCAGGACGGCGCACCGTCGCACTGATTACCGACATGGACACGCCGCTGGGGCTCGGCATCGGCAACAGCATCGAGGTCGCGGAGTCGATGGACGTGCTGCGCGGCAAAGGACCACATGACCTGACGGAAGTGTCGCTCCAACTCGCGGAGAACATGCTCTACCTCGTCGGCAAGGGCACGATCGAGGAGTGCCGCCGCATGGCGGAGCAGTCGATCGCAGACGGATCGGCGTTCGAGACATTCTGCACGATGGTGCGGCGGCAGGGCGGTGACGATGCCGTCCTGCGCGACGCATCGAAGTTCCCGCAGGCGGCCGTGCAGGTGGAGATCCGCGCCAATGCGGACGGCTACATCACGTCCATGGACGCGGAGAAAATCGGCGCGGTGAGCGTCGTGCTCGGTGCGGGGCGTGAGACGAAGGACAGTCCAATCGATTTCGCCGCCGGTCTTATCCTGCACAAGAAATACGGTGACGCAGTGAAGGCAGACGACGTCGTCGCGACGCTCTACACGGACAGCACACAGCGCGGCGACAGCGCGGCACAGCTCTACCATGAGGCAATTACCATCGGCACAGAGAAGCCGCCCGTCCGTCCGCTCGTCTATGCCCGTGTGGAGAAAGACAAGGTCGTTCGGTACTAACAAATGCGATGGGGGGATTTCGTATGTTTTTCTTCGTCAACTTGCTCGGCCTTGTTGTGTTCCTCGGAATCGGTGTGCTCGCATCGCGGAACCGCAAGGAGATCCAGTGGCGTTCGGTCGGCTCTCTTCTCGCGCTGAACCTCATGCTCGCGTGGTTTCTGACCTCGTTCGAAATCGGGCGTGAGATGATTATGGCTGCCGCAGGCGGATTCACGGAGCTGATCAACATTTCGTACGTCGGCATTGCGTTCGTGTTCCCCGACTGGGTCAACGTGCCGCAGATGAACTTCTTCGCTGCGGCACTGCTGCCAATCCTCTTCGTTGTGCCGATGTTTGACATCCTCACGTATTTCGGCATTTTGCCGTTCATCATTCGCTGGATTGGCAAGCTGCTCACATTTCTCACGCGCGCGCCGAAGTTCGAGTCATTCTTCGCTATCGAGATGATGTTTCTCGGCAACACGGAGGCACTCGCCGTGTCGAAACTCCAGCTCATGAAGATGAGCAAGGAACGCGTGCTGACCATCGGTCTCATGTCGATGAGCTGCGTGACGGCGGCGCTCATCGCCGTCTATGTCAAGATGATGCCGGCGGAGTATGTCGTCACGGCAATCCCGCTGAATGTCATCAACGCGCTGCTCGTCTCCTCGCTCCTCCATCCCGTGAAGGTTGCGCCGGAGGAGGATACGATTGCAACGATCCACGAGGGAGGGGGGCGCGAGCCGTTCTTCTCCTACCTTGCGGAGTCGATCATCGGCGCAGGACGCCTCGTGCTCATCATCTGCGCGAACGTCATCGCCATCGTTGCGCTGCTCAAGTGCGTCGACCTCCTCCTCGGCATTCTGCACCCATCGCTCTCACTTGAGCTCATCCTGGGCGTCATACTGTTCCCATTCGCGTGGCTGCTTGGGCTTGCGCCGACAGAGGCATTCCAGATTGCCCAGTACATGGGGACGAAGTTCATCACGAACGAGTTTGTCGTCATGCTGCAGATCCAGGATGTCGTCCGGACGTGGCCCGCTCATATGCAGGCCGTGATGACCGTGTTCATTACGTCATTCGCCAACCTCGGGACGATCGGCATCATCCTCGCCTGTTTTAAGGGACTCGTTGACGGCGAGCGCAACACGATCGTCGCACGCAACGTGTCCTACATGATACTGTCCGGATTGCTGGTCTCCCTGCTGTCTGCCGCAATCTGCGGATTGTTTGTCTGGTAGGCAGGGCTTGAGCTACTACAACACAAAGGGGCAGCTGTACGGTTTTTATACAGCTGCCCCTTTTGAGTGTTGTTGTGGTAACTAAAATTGTAACAATATGGTCTAAAGTTAGCGAAGATAGGAAAGGAGCTTTTATTAGACCATCCTGTTACAACTTCAGTTTACCACAACAATTTGACAGCTTTTTGACATCCTGAACACATATCAAACACCACTATATAGCACGATATGGAAAAGGACATACCTCGTAATATCAAGGGATTCCAGATTTTATGGGGAACTCTTTTATAATCGAACATTAACGCCGTTCACAAGACGTTCTAAAACCACTCCGTTATATTATCCATAAAAGCGAGAGAACAAGAGCGCGAATGTGCTCGAAACTCTATGACTTTCGGTGCGTATTCTGCGGCCTTCCCTTCCGCAGAATTCACATACATTCCCTACATTTCTTTCTCTCTATCGAAAATACGCCTCCTGCTGCCCGGCAGGAGGCGTATTTTCTTGTGCATTTCGTACGCTTGCTATTTTCGCGATTCGTAGTAAAATAGGGAAAGTAAATCGAACAGACAGACGGAGGTGTGTGATGGGGAACGGATGGGCGGCAGAGATTTTGCGGCGCTTAGCAGCACATCTTTATCGCGATGAAGCAATTCCGAAGGCTCCCACGCCGACGCCAAAGCAACCGACACCGAAGCTGCTGCGGGCTATGCGCTCACTTGTCACGACATCACACGACTCTTGGCAGTCGCGTGCGGAACTTTTTCTGAAGCAGGCGCGGCTGATGGTGAACTATGAGGATGACTATGTTTATAAAGGCGTGGTCAATCAATATTTTCCGACGTATGATTCGCTCTCGAATGCACAGCTGCGCGGCTACTTCACATGGCGAACGGCTCTGCGGCGCGGAATTGTAGAAAAGAAGGGGATGTCATACGCATCCCTCTACGTCTACGAACTGCTGCATCTCATCGGATGCAGGGACGCGCAGGATGCCTATGAGAAGCTGCACGCATTCTGCGAGAGCTATCGTGTGCTTGACCCGCAGATTGGACGCTATATCGCGGAGTGGGAAGACGAGTTCGTTATCTACTATGGGCTTGATCCCAAGTTGATGACGTGGCGCGGGGATGCGCTTGCGCGTCAGAAACAGGATGAAGCGATCGATGTGATGCTTCATCGCGCGGAGCATACGGCGGCGGAAGTCATGGCAGCGGTCTGTGTGCTCTCCTCCTATCGGCTTGAGCGGTCGAAGCTCTACCGTGCGCATACAGATGAGGTGAATGCGGTCACGCTTCGCGTACTCGATCGCGTGACGGAATACTACGAGAAACACCGTCAAATCAACGCGTTTGCCGATCTCATTGCCGTGGAGCAGACTGTTCCCGTGCGGCTCTTTTCATCGGCGGTATTTCAGCCGCCCAAGGAGGAGCCGGATCGCATCTATGAGATTCATCCGCTGCGCCGCTACGAGTGCGTGAGCGGCTATTGGGCGCTCCACTCGTATGAGCGTGCAGACCGTGCTCCTCAACGTCTCGGGGCAATCCTGCGCGGGATTGATGCCGCATTGCGTGCACGTTTTGATCTTGCGGCGATTCAGCCGCCGAAGCTGAAGAAGTGGCAGGAGAAAATCATACAAGAGGAGATCGAAACCTTTTTTAGGGAGCAGAAAGCGGCAGAAGCGCGGCGCGTGCGGCTGGACTTTTCGAAGCTTGCACGGATTCGTGCGGATGCCGATGTAACGCAGGAGCGGCTGGTTGTGGAGGAGGAAGAGGAACTGATATTGCCCGTCTCTGCGGCAGAGCCCTCTGTTCCTCCCGCACCCGCTGATGAGAGGCTTGTTGATGAGGGAGCAGACGTATCCGAGGTTTTGGATGCGGTGGAGCTGCGGCTTCTGCGTGCACTCCTCGCCGCTGAAAGCATCGTATGGGTGCGCTCAGAGGGGCATATGCTCTCTGTCCTCGTCGACGGAATCAACGAAAAACTGTATGATGACTTCGAGGACACGGTGATCGAGGGCGATCCGCCCGCCGTTGTTCCCGATTATCGGGACGAACTAATAGAAAGGTATCTGCATGGCAGCGAATGAACCGAAGAAAATTCCGCGCCGCATTGCGCAGACGCTCGTAAATGCGCTCAAGGGCGGTGTTGTGCCGCGCATTGGTCTCCCATATATTACCGTCGGGCGGCGCAGCGAGATCGAGGCGCTGCTCTCCGATGTGGAGATGATCGAGGGCGGCGGGGCATCCTTCCGCTTCATTGTCGGACGCTACGGCAGCGGCAAGAGCTTCCTGCTGCAGACGATCCGCAGCTATGTTATGGCGAAGAACTTCGTCGTCGTGGACGCCGACCTCTCGCCCGAACGCCGCCTGCAGGGGACGCGCGGGCAGGGGCTTGCGACATATCGTGAGCTCATCCGCAATATGGCGACAAAGACGACGCCCGAGGGCGGTGCACTGACGCTCATCCTCGATCGCTGGATCAGCCGTGTGCAGCAGGAGATCGTGACGGAGGACGGCATTGCGCCGGAGCATCCCGATTTTCCCGCTGCCGTCGATCGGCGCATTGCCGCGATTATCTATGGGCTGAACGATCTCGTGCACGGCTTTGATTTTACGCGTCTGCTGACCCTCTACTACCATGCCTATCGCGACGGCGATGATGAAAAGCGGGTGCAGATCGCGCGCTGGTTCCGCGGGGAGTATACAACGAAGACCGAGGCGCGGCATGATCTCGGCGTGAACATCATCATCACGGACGACGACTGGTACGAGTATCTGAAACTCTTCGCCGCGTTCCTGCGGCAGGCGGGCTATGCGGGCATGCTCATCCTCATCGACGAGCTGGTGAACATCTACAAGATCCCGCACGCGGTCACGCGCCAGTACAACTACGAGAAGATCCTCACGATGTATAACGATGCGATGCAGGGGCGCGCGCAGTACCTCGGCATGATCCTCTGCGGCACGCCCGCGTGTATGGAGGATACACGGCGCGGCGTCTACAGCTACGAGGCTCTGCGCTCTCGCCTCGCCGAGGGGCGCTTTGCGGGGGCGCACCGCGACCTGCTCTCGCCCGTGATACGGCTCTCACCGCTCACGCATGAGGAAATGCTTGTGCTGATCGAAAAACTGGCTGCGATTCATGCGGACCTTTACGGATACGCGCAGATTGTCACGCAGGATGATCTTGCGGACTTCATCCGCATCGAGTTTGGGCGCATCGGTGCGGATACACACATCACGCCGCGCGAGATCATCCGCGACTTCATTCAGGTGCTCGACATTATCTACCAGAACCCGACATTAAAACTCGCTGATCTGCTCGGCTCGGATGAATTTTCCTACGCGCAAAATGAGGTGGAGGGGGCGGAGATCAGCGCGCAGTTCGCGGAGTTCGAGCTATGAGCGTATTCGATCGCTATGCACCCTTTGTGCGCGACTATATATACGGGCAGGAGTGGCAGAGTCTGCGCGGCATCCAGATTGCGGCGGCGGAGGCGATCTTTGGGACGGACGATCATGTGCTCCTGACGGCATCGACCGCATCCGGCAAGACCGAGGCGGCGTTTTTTCCGATTATCACGCTCTTTCACGAGAACCCGCCGACCTCCGTCGGCTGTATCTACATTGGACCTCTGAAAGCCCTCATCAACGATCAGTTCGAGCGCCTGACAGAGCTTTGCCACAGGGCGGACATCCCCGTTTGGCACTGGCACGGGGATGTGGGGCAGACGCATAAGGCGCGGTTGATGAAGCGACCGTCGGGCATCCTGCAGATCACGCCGGAGTCGCTTGAGGCGTTGCTCCTGCATCGTCACATGGCGATCCCAAGGCTCTTTGGCGATCTGCGCTTCGTCGTGATTGACGAGCTGCATTCGCTCCTGCGCGGGGACCGCGGCGGGCAGACGCTCTGTCTGATCGAACGCCTCTCACGCATTGCGGGAGTACAGCCGCGCCGCATCGGACTCTCGGCGACCATCGGCGATGCGCGGCGTGCGGGGGACTTCCTTGCGGCGGGGACGGGGCGCAGGACGGTTGTGCCGCAGATCGAGGCAAAGGGGAGCAGATGGCGGCTTTCCCTTGAGCATTTCTATGTGCGCGATGTGCAGGCGGGGGAGGGGCGCGATGACATTGCGGTGGAGAATGTCATCGGCGCGCCGACGGATACGCCGCCGGAACATGCAGACCCCGGGCTTGGCTATATCTTTGCCCATACACGCGGGAAGAAATGCCTGATCTTCGTCAACTCGCGCGAGGAGTGCGAGGCGGTGACGACAACCCTGCGCTCCTATTGCGAGAAACAGCATGAGCCCGACCGCTTCCTCATCCATCACGGAAATCTCTCCGCCGCATTCCGCGAGACGGCAGAGGTGCGCATGAAGGACGAAGACAGCCTCTTTACAACGTGCACGACGGCGACACTCGAACTTGGCATCGACATCGGGCGTCTTGAGCGTGCCTTTCAGATCGATGCGCCGTGGACGGTCTCGTCGTTCCTTCAGCGCATGGGACGGACCGGGCGGCGCGGACAGCCGCAGGAAATGCACTTCGTCGTGCGCGAGGACGCGCCCGAGGCACGTGCGCTCCTGCCTGCGACAATTCCGTGGAAACTGCTGCAGGGAATTGCCCTCATCCAGCTCTATCTTGAGGAACGCTGGGTTGAGCCGCCGCGCCTTGACCGCCTGCCGTTCAGTCTGCTCTACCATCAGACCATGAGCGTCGCCGCATCCTGCGGGGAACTGTCCCCGCGTGCGCTTGCGGATCGTGTGCTCTCCCTGCACGTCTTTCATCGCATTACGCAGGAGGACTACCGAATCCTCCTGCGGCATCTGATTGCACAGGAACATTTGCAGACGACGGAGCGCGGCGGGCTCATCGTCGGGCTTGCGGGGGAGCGCATCGTGCAGTCCTTCCGCTTCTACGGCGTGTTTCAGGAGAACGAGGAGTACACCGTTCGCAGCGCGTCGCAGGAGATCGGCACGATTGTCACGCCACCGCCCGTCGGGGAGAAAATCGCCATCGCGGGGCATGTCTGGCGCGTCCTCGAGGTTGACCGTAAGCGTCACCTCGTCTACTGCGAGATGGTGAAGGGGAATGTGCCCGCCTACTTCGGCGAGTGCCCCGGCGATATCCACACGCGTATCCTGCGCCGTATGCGGCAGGTCTTGCGCGAGGAACTGATCCCACCCTATCTGCTGAAAAATGCTGTGGCACGCCTCACGCAGGCGCGCGATACGGCGCGGCACTCACGCGCGGCGGAGGATGTGCTCATCCCGCTCGGCGGCGAGATGTACGCGCTTCTGCCGTGGCTCGGCAGCTATGCCTTTCTCGCGCTTGAGCGGTTTCTTCGGATTCGCTGCGGCGCGCGTCTCGGACTGCGCGGCTTTACGTCCATGCGCCCGTACTTTATGCAGTTCACGATGAAGGTATCGCCCGCAGAGTTCTTTTACATTCTCGCGGAGGAAGCGGCTGAGGAGCTCGATGCGATGGAACTGCTCTATCCCGATGAGGTGCCGATCTTTGACAAATACGATGAATTTCTCCCGACGGAGCTTGTGCGGCGCGGATTCGCGTATGGTGTTCTGGATGTGAAGCAGATGCGTGCGGCGGTGCTCGCGTGGTCAAATGCACGGATTGACAGCCCCGCGTCGTCATGATAGAATACGCTTGCTGAGTTTTCACATGCGGATGTGGCGGAACTGGCAGACGCGCTGGACTTAGGATCCAGTGCCGCAAGGCGTATGGGTTCGACCCCCTTCATCCGCACCATCTTGGTATATTTTTATAGATCCGACTGTTTTGCAGTCGGCTTTTTTTCTATGAGGGAGTGAGCATTATGTCCATCCTTGCCGCCTATGCCGTTCCGCATCCGCCGCTCATCATTCCAACCATCGGGCAGGGACGGGAGGGGGAGATTGCCGCGACCCCATCGCGCGTGAGAAGGCGCGCATTCAGCCGAAGGAGGCAATCTCTCTTGCTCGGTTTACAGTTGAGCGACACCGCTAAAAAGAGCCTGAAACTCGTCTGAGTCTCAGGCTCTCCTGCCGTTCTGCTTACTGTGCCGCAGCCGTTTCGCCGATGGATGCGTTCAGCTCGTCGATGAGCGCGTCGATGTCGATGCCGTGCGCCATTGCAC
>CALALM010000131.1 GCA_937925565.1 uncultured Centipeda sp. | reverse complement strand
CATCGGTATTCGTTCAGACGGCAACGAAGTTCAAGTCCAAGATCCAGATTGAGGCAAAGGGCAAGAAGGTTGACGCCAAGAGTATTCTCATGCTGATGAGCATGGGGCTTGTCAAGGGTACGGAGCTCACCATCATTGCCGAGGGCGAGGACGAGGCAGCAGCCGTAAAGGAGCTCGCGGATCTCGTCAAGTCGAAGTTCGGCGAAGAGTAATCGGATCACAACGGGACGCCCGAGGTTTTGCAGTGCACTGTTTGCCTCGCGGCGTTTTTTCATAGGACTGCTGACCGCCAAAGCGCAAGGAAGGGGTCGGCATCTCTCATGGGGGGGTAAAATATGGCAGAACAAATCCGTGGAAAAGGCGTGATCTCAGGCATCGCCGTCGGCAAGGTCATGCTCGCAGGGCAGAACCTCGACGGCTATCTCGCGGCATATAAGCCCGGCTCCGTTGCAGAGGAGCAGGGCAAGGCGGAGGCGGCACTCGCCGCCGTCACCGAGAATCTGCTTGCGACCATTGATCGGCTGCGCAAAGACGAGCAGACCGAACAGGCAGCCATCCTTGAGGCGCACCGCATGATGGTGCAGGATCCGATGATGGCAGAGAACATCAAGACGAAGATCGAGGCATGCGGCAGCGCGCCGCAGGGCATTCTCGATGCCGCGAACGAACAGGCGCAGATCTTCGAGCAGATGGAGGATGAGTACTTCGCTGCGCGTGCCATTGATCTGCGCGACGTGGGCAAGCGCGTCGCGAAATACGTCCTCGGTGTCAAGGAGCCGGAGATCGGCACGGGGCAGGTCGTCCTCTGCGGGGAGGAGATCGAGCCGTCCGTCGTGGCGGGCATGCCCACCGACCAGATCGCGGGCGTCATCCTCGGCTCTGGCAGTGCGACGAGCCACGTCGTCATCATCGCAAAGGCGCGCGCCATCCCGACCGTCCTCGGCATCGGCGACAAGATCAGCCTCATCCAGGACGGCGACGAGATCATCCTCGACGGCAGCCGCGGCGACATCATCATCCGCCCGACGGAGGAGGAGCGTCTGCTGTATCAGGACAAGATCGAGGCGCAGAAAAAACTCGCGGCGCACTATGCCGCGCTCAAGGATCTGCCCGCCGTGACGAAGGACGGCGTGCGCATCGAGCTCACGGCAAACATCGGCACGCACATGGACGTGGACAATGCACTCACGTACGGCGCGGAGGGCGTCGGACTCTTCCGCTCCGAGTTCGTCTTCATGGGGTCGACCACGATCCCGACCGAGGAGGAGCAGTTCAAGGCATACCGCGCCGCCGTCGAGAAATGCGGCGGTCACATCTGCGTCATCCGCACCATGGACATCGGCGGCGACAAGCCCCTGCCCTACCTCAACATCGACCCGGAGGAGAATCCGTTCCTTGGCTACCGCGCACTGCGCATCAGCCTAGATCGCCACGACCTCTTCCTCCCGCAGATCAAGGCGATCCTGCGTGCCGGACTCTACGGCAAGGCGGCGATGATGGTGCCCATGGTCATCAGCGTGAGCGAGATCCAGCGCGTACAGAAGCTCGTCGAGCAGGCAAAGGTGGAGCTCACACACGAGGGCAAGGAGTACTCCAACAACGTACAGGTCGGCATCATGGTCGAGACACCTGCGGCAGCAGTCGTTTCCCCGCTGCTCGCGCAGTACGTTGACTTTTTCAGCATCGGCACGAACGACCTCATCCAATATACGCTCGCGGTCGACCGCGGCAACGCACAGATCGCGCACCTCTACAATCCGTTCAACCCGGCGGTGCTCCGCCTTATCCGGCGCACGATTCAAAGCGCACGCGAGCGCGGCATCTGGGCGGGCATGTGCGGCGAGATGGCAAGTGACCCGTACGCTGCCGTCATCCTTCTCGGCATGGGCATCACGGAGCTCTCCATGAGCGCGCCCAGCATCCCGCGCGTCAAGGAGATGATCCGCTCCGTCACCTCGACACAGGCAAAGGAGCTCCTCGCCGATGTCATGAAGATGGAGCACGGCGTCGATATCCGCGCCTACCTGCACAAGATGCTCGAGAGCTCGGACGCAAGCGCAGGGCTCTGATTGTTGCCGCAGTCACAGACACATACGCACACGTGCGTCATACTACAGACGTGTGTTATATTTTGAAAGCTTCCTGCTGTGCTTCGGTGCGGCAGGAAATTTTCGTCTTGGGAAGATATGATGAAGCTATCCATCGACAGCACCGCATGCGTCTCGTGCGGCATGTGCGCCGAGCGTCTGCCCGCCGTCTTTCGCATCGACCGCACGGCGCGCTCTGCCGTACTCGTGCGCCAGCCCATACCGACAGAACAAGATGATGCTCTAGAGGCGGCGGAGGACTGCCCGACGGGCGCAATTTTTCCCGTGGCAAATCCATGAATATATGCTACAATAGAGAAGGTTTTTCGATTGTCGTTTTTGTGGGGGGAATTTACGATGACGGAATTAAAGATGGAGCCGTTCGGCACGATGCCGGGCGGTGATCGAATCGATCTCTACACGCTGACGAATGCGCACGGCACGAGCGTCGCCATTACGACCTACGGCGCACGTTTGGTGAAGTTCGAGCGCCTTGTCGGCGGAAAACCGCTCGACATCGTGCTCGGCTACGAGACAGGCGAGGACTACGTCGCCGACACCGCCTCGATGGGTGCCATCGTCGGACGACACGCGAACCGCATTGCAGGCGGACGCGTCACCATCGCGGGGCGACCCTATCAGCTGGAACTGAACACGGGCTCTCAGAAACAGAACCACATCCATGGCGGCTCGAAGGGACTGCACTATCATCTCTGGACGGCAGCGATCGTGGACGGCGGTGTCGCGTTCACAACGATCAGTCCCGACGGCGAGGGCGGCTACCCCGGCAACTTTGAGGCGAAGGTCACCTATCGCCTCACGGACGACGATGCCCTCCACATCTCCTATCGTGCCATCAGCGACGCGGACACCATCTGCAACCTCACGAATCACACGTACTTCAACCTCGAGGGTGCCACGGCAGACAGCGTGCTCGACCACGAGGTACAGATCTACGCCGATGAATTCACATGGGCGGATGCGGAGTCGCTGCCCGACGGGCGCATCCTCCCTGTCGTCGGCACGCCGATGGACTTCACCGAGCCGCACCGCATCGGCGAACGCATCGACGCGGACTACGACCAGCTGCAGATGGCGGGCGGCTACGACCACAACTGGGTGCTGCGCGGTGACATTGCGCCCGAGCCATACTCCCATCTGAAAAAGGCGGCGCGCGTTGTCTCAAAGAAAACAGGGCTCGCCCTCTCCTGCTATACGACACAGGTCGGCATGCAGTTCTACACGGGCAACGCCCTCGGGAAAAAGCCCCTCATCGGCAAGGGCGGCAAGGAGTTCCCCCGACGCGGCGGCTTCTGCCTCGAGACGCAGTTCTTTCCGAATGCGCCCGCGAATCCGAACTTTCTGCAGCCCGAGCTGCACATGGACGAGGTGTGGGAAGCAGAGACCGTTTACAAGCTCGATGATATTTAAGACCACGTCACAGCTATAGAAATAGATTATAGAAATCCAAGATTTTTCAATTACTCATTTATCCAAAATCGCTAGACATTTCTATAAAATGGGCGTAAGATAGTATCTATAAGTAAGCTCTGCTCACAAAAATTAAGGGAGGATTGACTAAATGAATATTCATGAGTACCAGTCCAAGCAGGTTCTGCGCGAGTTCGGCGTGAACGTACCGAACGGACTGCCGGCGTTCACCGTCGACGAGGCGGTTGCGAACGCGGAGAAGCTCAGCACCCCCGTGATCGTCGTCAAGGCGCAGATCCACGCGGGCGGTCGCGGCAAAGCCGGCGGCGTCAAGATCGCAAAGAACAAAGAGGAAGTGCGTGCCTACGCACAGGAGCTCCTCGGCAAGACGCTCGTCACCCATCAGACGGGCCCCGAGGGCAAGGTGGTCGGTCGTCTTCTCATCGAGGAAGGCTCGAAGATCAAGAAGGAGTTCTATCTCTCCTTTGTCGTTGACCGTCAGACGGCGAGCATCGTCATGATGGGCTCCGAGGAGGGCGGCGTCGAGATCGAGAAGGTCGCCGCCGAGACCCCCGAGAAGATCATCAAGGAGTACATCGACCCCGTGATCGGGCTTGCTCCGTTCCAGGCAACGCGCATGGCATACGCCATCAACATCCCGGGACCCGCGATCCGCAAGGCGGCGGCGCTCATGCAGGGCCTCTATGCCGCATTCATCGGCAAGGACTGCTCGCAGGTTGAGATCAACCCGCTCGTCGTCACCGAGGACGACGATGTCATCGCGCTCGATGCGAAGCTGAACTTCGACGACAGCGCGCTCTTCCGCCATCCCGACATCGTAGAGCTCCGCGATGAGACCGAGGAGGATCCGAAGGAGCGCGAGGCAGCTGCGGCAGGACTCAACTACGTCAACCTCGGCGGCGATGTCGCGTGCATGGTCAACGGCGCAGGGCTTGCGATGGCGACCGTCGACATCATCAAGCACTACGGCGGCGAGCCGGCGAACTTCCTCGATGTCGGCGGCGACTCCGAGCCCGAGAAGATCGCAAAGGCGTTCAACATCATGCTCGAGGGCGGTCAGGCGAAGGGCATCTTCGTCAACATCTTCGGCGGCATCAACCGCTGCGACAACATCGCCAACGGCATCATCGAGGCGGCAAAGATCATCTCAACGGATGGGAAGTCCCTCCCCGTTCCCGTCGTCGTGCGCCTTGAGGGCACGAAGGTCGAAGAGGGCCGCGAGATCCTCAAGAACACGCCGATCGGCAACGTCTTCCCCGCAGCCACGATGGAGGGCGGCGCAGAGCAGATCGTGAAACTCGTCGCACAGGCGAAGGCTTAATCGAAAGGGAGGTCATACAATGTCAGTAATGATTGATAAGGACACCAAGGTCATCGTCCAGGGCATCACCGGCAAGGCGGCTATGTTCCACACAAAGCAGATGCTCGACTACGGCACGAAGATCGTCGGCGGCGTCACCCCCGGCAAGGCAGGGCAGACCGTCGAGGGCGTGCCCGTCTTCAACACCGTTGCAGATGCGGTCAAGGCAACGGGCGCAACTGCCTCCGTCATCTATGTCCCCGCACGCTTTGCGGCGGACTCCATCCTCGAAGCAGTCGATGCGGAACTCGATCTCGTCGTCTGCATCACCGAGCACATCCCCGTCCTCGACATGGTGAAGGTACGCCGTTACATGCAGGGCAAGAAGACCCGCCTCGTGGGACCGAACTGCCCCGGGCTTCTCACCTCGCAGCAGTCCAAGCTCGGCATCACGCCCGGCACGGTCAGCAAGCCCGGTCACGTCGGACTCATCTCGCGCTCCGGCACCCTCACCTATGAGGCGGCGTTCCAGCTCACGAACGCGGGCATCGGTCAGACGACCACCGTCGGCATCGGCGGCGACCCCGTCAAGGGCACGGACTTCATCGACGCGCTCCAGCTCTTCAAGGATGACCCCGATACCTACGCCGTCCTCATCATCGGTGAGATCGGCGGCACGGCAGAGGAGGATGCCGCGAAGTGGATTCAGGAGAATATGAAGGATAAGCCGGTCTCCGCATTCATCGCCGGCCGTCAGGCGCCTCCGGGCAAGCGCATGGGGCACGCCGGCGCGATCATCTCCGGCGGCAAGGGCACGGCAGCGGACAAGGTCGCGGCGCTCAACGCGGCGGGCATCCCCGTCGCGGACACCGTCGCCCACATCGGCGAGACGATGGTCAAACTCCTCAAGGAGAAGGGACTCTACGACAAGTGTCACACCTGCTGAGGTAATTTACAGCATACAGCATAACGAAGCCCCCGCATATGCGGGGGCTTTTTGTGTGCAGCGCAGCTTATACACGATTTCTTTCAAAAAGGACGTTTGAACCTGTCATATATGACAGTTACATAATCTTCAAAAACATGCTATAGTGGTAATATATTATGATTTGCACTCGAAAGGATGTGGAAAGTATGAGTGGTGACAAGGGGATGCGCGGATTCCTTGCACTTGTTCTTGTGCTCGCCCTGCTTCTCATGAGCGGCACATATGCGGATGCCGCCGAGAGCAGACTGCTCGGCACGACGACCGTCACGGCAAGCGAACTGCTTGCAAAGCCCGCGCGGCGGGCGTACATCGTCGACACGGCGGGCATGGTCTCGGCGGAAGACGTTGCACAGATTGAGAAAATTGGAGCGGAGCTGCGCAGCAAAACAAAGGCGGAGATCGTCGTCGTCACCGTACCGACGCTCGGTGACACGGACATCGAGTCGTACGCAAACGAGCTCTTTCGCAGCTGGGGTATCGGCGACGCACAGATGAATAACGGTGTGCTCCTCCTCATAGCAAAGGACGACCGCGCGTTCCGCATCGAAGTCGGCTACGGACTGGAGGGCGCGATCACGGACGGCTACGCCGGCAGCGTCCTCGACGCGATGAAGGGGGAGTTCCGCAAGGAGAACTACTCCCCCGCGATCCTCACGGCATATGTCACACTCGCACAAAAGGCGGGTGCGGAGTACAGCGTGGCACTGGAGAGTCTCGGTGCCGCCCTCGGCATCCCCGCGAAACCAACGCATCTCGGCAGCGTGGCGGACTTTGGCGAAATGCTGATGCCCGAGGACGCGGCAGCGATTGAGCAGATGGGCGGCGATCTCACGAACGCGGCCGACGCGCAGATGATTGTTGTCACCATGCCGACGCTCAAAGGCGTGGATGCACGGCGGTTTGCGCAGCAGCTCTTTGCCGACTGGCAGCTGAAGGACGTGGCACACGGAAACACGGCTCTGCTCTTTATCGCAAAGGAAGAGCGCGAGGTGTTCTTCCTGTTCGGTCCTGCCCTGACCGAGATGGAACAGGAGCACGAAACGACCTACGCCGCCAACCGCATCCGTTCCGAGTTCCCCTTTGACAAGGACGATATTTCCGAGGAGATCCGAAAGGGCTACGCCACCGTCGCCGCAGGGCTGTGCGAGAAGGCTCATGTCGCCGTACCGGACTCCATCGACGCTGGCGGCAGTGATCCCTTCTACGTCTACATCTTCGGCTTTCTCGTCTTCATCCCGTTCCTCCTGCTCCTCCTTTGGATGGTAGGGCAGGTATTCGGGCTTGCCTTCTTCTCGCTGGCTGCTCTGCTGAACCTCCTCAGCTCCGGAAAATACGGCAACATGGGCGGTGGATCGGGCGGCGGCAGATATGAGGAGGATGACCGCCCAACCTATCGCGGCGGTGGCAGCTCAGGCGGCGGCGGATACGGCGGCGGCTCCTCGGGCGGCGGCGGCGCATCGGGGAATTGGTAAATAGAACGAAAGGAAGTTTTCACCATGAACAACAAGGGCTTTATCTCCGTTGGGATCGTTCTCCTCGTCGTCATCCTCATCGGCATCTTCGGTTTTTTCTCCCTATACAACGGGCTAAAGGAGGCGGAGATCCGCGTCGATGCCTCCTACGGACAGGTCGAGAACCAGATGCAGCGGCGCAGCGACCTCATCCCGAACCTCGTGAACACGGTCAAGGGCTATGACATACACGAAAAGACCATCATCGAGGAGGTCGTAAACGCGCGTGCGAAACTCGCAGGTGCGCAGGGCGTGGAGCAGATGGACGCGGCAAACGCAGAGCTGACGGGCGCACTCGGTCGTCTCTTTGCCATTGCGGAGGCGTACCCCGACCTCAAGGCGAACACGCAGTATCTCGAGCTCATGCGCGAGCTGTCGGGCTCTGAGAACCGCATCGCCGTCGCACGGCGCGACTACAATGAGGCGGTGCGTGAGTACAACGTACGCATCTCGACCTTCCCAGGAATGTTCCTCGCAGGCTTCATGGGCATGACACAAAAGCCCCAATTCAAAGCGAAGGAGGGCGCGGACGCCGTGCCCGAGGTAAAGTTCTGACCTAACGTTCGAAACGCGAAAGGATGAGGACAATGCTCCATACATACGCTGCAAAATGTACACTTGCCGCCCTCACAGTTCTCGCGCTCTGCACGGGTGCAGCCTCCGCCGCGCCCATGGTCCCTGATGCAGCGGCACAGCTGGATGTGATCGCGCGCTCCCACGCCCTAAAGGCGGAGATTGACACGGTCCGCATCCGCAGCCGCGAAAATATGACCGCATATAAATTCTGCGCTGCCGTCACGGACCTTGACGGCGACGGACGGCTCGAACTCCTTATCAGCCGCCGGACGCTCAGCTATGAGCCGCTCCTGCGTGCAGGGAACGGGATCTCAGAGCAGCAGAAAGAAGGTCTCACAGAGCTCGCTGAGATGTTTCCCCGCTATATCCACGGTGCGGCATATGAGATCAACGCGGACGGCACACGTCTTGTGCCGCTTGACATCGTGGACAGCAGGACGTCTGCAGAGCTCCCCTATGAGGGCGGCAGCTTTCCCGACCTCATGAGCATCCATGTACGGCCGACAGGGGTAAACGGCACTCCCGTCTATTTGGCATCTGCCGCACGCATGACCGGCGAGACCTCCGTAGAAGAAGGCCAGGAGCGCTACGGCATTGTGGGCGAGGGGTACACAATCCAGCTCGAGGGCGGTGCGCTCATCATCGCTCAGACGAGCATCACCAAGGGGACTGCCGGGGTCTACGGAGCCTACGTCGAGCCGTACTACACATGGAGCCAGGATCTCGTCACAGGCCGCACATACGATCCGAGCAGCATCCCGCCTGAGAGCCGCCGCACCGATGACGGGCCCACGCTCGATCCCCTCTCATGGGAGTATCTTGAGCGAAATCCGTACGAAGCGCTCACATCCTCATGGTACAGCTGGACGCACGACGGAGCGACGGTCAGAGGATGAGCGCACGAAACGCCGTACCGTAATGCTTTGCACGAAAGGAGGATCCCCATGAAACACTTCAAGAAAGGATTGCTCGCAGCAGCTGCGTTCCTCCTCCTCAGCACAGGCACAGCCTGCGCGTTCGCCGATCCCGAGGTACAGCTCGACACAATTGCAAACGCGGAACCTCTCTGGAAGGACGAATTCGTCGCTCGCTGGGACGCGGGGCAGATGCCGCAGCCCCATCTGCTGAACTATGATCACACCCAGACCCGCTTTGCCGTCACCGACCTCGACGGCAACGGACGACTCGAACTGATCTTCCGTCACGCTGCTACGCTGCCTGCTGCGGAGGGCATCACCCCGTATCCCCTCTGCAGCATCCCCGCAATGGTCGAGATGGCGGTCTACGAGATCGGCACAGACGGCCGACTCGCACGCCTCCCCGAGACGGAGAACGGGTACGGCGCACCCGATCTGACTGGACTGGCGCTCAATGTGATCGACAGCGACAATACGCGTTGGTACAACATGAGCACGAGCACCATCACGAAGGACGAGCACAATCACTACAGCTATACCGTCGCCTATCAGCGGTTCGCCATTGCAAACGGCGTGGTGCGCTGTGAGCTGTGCGCGGAGGAAAACGGCTATTACAACGTCTATGACATCGACCGTGTCGAGGCAGTTCCCTCCTCCGTATATATTTACGACGGCGCCCCCGCCCATCTAGGGATGCGTCACGAAGATTTCGTACAGAGCCCATTTTATCAGTATTTTACGCACATCTACACGCCGCCCAGTGCCGTACATTGGATGGGCGCTGATGAGCTGAGCCGCAATCCGCGCGAAGCCCTTGCTGCCTCGTGGGCAGGCTTTGTCTACGGTGTCATCGACGGCAAGGGATAAAGATTTTTCACGAAAGGGGTACGGCAATGACATTCATTTCACTCAAAAAAACCATTCTCGCAGCACTTGCCGCGCTCTCGTTGACGGCATCTACCACCCCCACTCCCGCCGCAGCCGCGCCGAGCCCTGAGGCACAGCTGCAGATGATCGCGGAGGCAGAGCCGCTGTGGAAGGATGAGTTCGTTGCGCGCTGGGATAAAGGACAGGCACCGTTTCCCTATCTCAGACGCTTCAACCCCCGCCTGACGCACATCGCCGTCACCGACCTCGATGCCAACGGTCGCCTTGAGCTGCTCGTACGCCATGCGATGACACTGATGGATATATCCGGTCCCCATGCGGCGGGTGTTGTGGATATCCCGATTGATATCAGCCTGTCCGCCTACGAGATCTCTGCGGACGGACGGCTCGAACGCCTCCGCGCAGAGAACGGCTACGATTGGCCCGATCTGATGAACCTCCAACCCCTCAGTGAGATTGACGAGCACGGCACGCGCTGGCATCATGTCCGCACCGTGACCGTCTCCCGGAGCGATTACTTCACGGGCAATGACCCTTCTTACTCCTATACAGCGTCCTATCAGCGCGTCGCACTCGACCATGGAACGCTGCGCTGTCAGCTGCTCGCCGTGGAAAAAGGCAGCTATCGGGACGTGGACAGCCCCTCCACCTGCAGGAAAATCAACGTCTCCGCGAGTGTCTTTGACGGCGATCCCGCCCATACGAATATGAGTGGACGGGATTTTCAGCAGACCTATCTGTATCAGACCTTTGACGAGGCACTCCTGCCGCCAAGCTCCATTCGCTGGGTGAGCGGCGACGAACTCAACCGCAATCCGCGCGAAGCCCTTGCCGCCTCGTGGGCAGGCTTTGTCCACGGCGCCATCGACGGAAAGGGATAACCATTCATTAAAAGGAGGCACACAATGACAATCTCGCTCAAAAAATCGCTCGGCGCTACACTTGCCGCCCTCTCGTTGACGGCATCCGCCGCTGCCGCACCCGCAGCGATTGACACGGAAGCGCAGCTCGATGTCATGGCGGCATCGGGTGTGATACAGCAGGAGATCAACAACCAGTATCACACATGGGACAGCATCCTAAAGAGCGGCATGGCGGAGCGCAGTCACTATACTTTCTACGCCGCCGTCACCGACCTCGACCGCGACGGACGGCTCGAGCTTCTCATCAGTCGGCATTTCCTGAACAAAGATCCGCTCTACTATGCAGGGGACAGTATCTCAGAGGAGCAGCAAAAGGGACTCCAATATCTCTGTGAGAACTATCCGAGTGAGGTCTACGGCGCGGCGTATGAGATCAGCAAGGATGGGACAACGCTCGAGCCGTACGCGATCAATAATGCGAACACGCAGTTCCCCGACCTCACACGCCTACACATCAATGGACGCAAGTCAGACGGACGCTATCTATACACAGTCGATACGCAGCGAATGCCGCGTGACAAAAGCCAGACGAACGCAACGGATCGCTACGGCATCGTGTGCGATGCCCAGATCATCTGGGCGGATGTCGACCTCGGCGTCGGAACGAGCGTCCATGCGGAAGGGATTGCGAGTGTCCACGGTGAGCAGGTCGAGCCGCACTACACCTCCATGAAACTCCTCTATCTGAACAAGGACGTCGACCCCTACGGCGAAGAAGCCGAGAAGTTCCGGCGCGAACAGCTCGATAGAGCCGGCCGCCGCGTGAGCTTTGTCGACTGGCAGGCACTCGATGCGGACACACGCGCCGCCCTCGCCGCCTCATGGCAGGGCTGGTCGTACGAGGACGCAATTTAAGGAATACAAAAACAAGGAGCTGCCCTACGAAGCTAGAAAACTTCGTAGGGCAGCTCCTTGTCATTATGTCAGCGGTATCGCTACAAGCGCCCCTATTTTCCCTACCGGATCACTTCATGCTCATCGCGGTGGCTGATCACATAGCGGCCGCGCCCCGCCTCTTTCGCCTCATAGAGTGCTTCGTCCGCTTTCTGCAACAACAGATCGAACGAGCCGTGACCGATTTTGCCCTCGGCAATGCCCGCGCTGACCGACAGGACGCCGAAGCGTTTATCCGCTTTGAACGTCTCAAAGAAATCATCAATGAACACCTGCATACGCCCCGGGATATCCTCGCCGACCACACCATCCGTGAAGACGATGAGAAATTCATCGCCGCCGAGACGAACATTCAGCGTATCGTGGAAATGTTTTTTGATCAAATCGGAGGTTCGTACGAGCGCTTCATCCCCTGCCAAGTGACCGTATGTATCGTTCACCGACTTGAAATGGTCCAAGTCGAGGTAAGCGACAACCATTTCATTCGTCTCCAGCTTAGACAAAAATTCATCCAGCTGACGGCGGTTTGCCAGCCCCGTGAGCTGGTCGTGCAGCGCCATGTAAACGATATTCTGCTGATATTCGTATTCCTTCGTTACATCACGGGCAATACCGACCGTGCCGATGATCGTATCGCCGTCAAAAATCGGGGTTTTATAGGTCTTGAGTTTGCTCAGACTGCCGTCCGCCTTCATGACCTCTTCATCAAACAGACAGGTTTTTCGCGCGGCAATGACATCGTCCTCGGTCTCGACGCAGACGTAATCGCTCGCCTCGTAGACTTCCTTCGGAATATCCCAGATATCGTAATGATCCCGCCCTCTGACATCCGCCTTTTCCTTCGCGACCGCCGTACAAAAAGCGTCATTGACATCAAGGTGAATACCCTTCAGATCCTTGAACCAGACCATATCGGGGAGCGTATTGATCGTCGCCTGCAACCATGTTTCCTGCATCCAGGCACGCTTACGCTCGGCGATATGCGTCAGGACATTGGTGAAGTAAAACCGCGCAAGCTCCAGTCCATGATTCAGCCAGATATCATCGACTGCGTCATAATCTTCGCTCGCCAGCTGATCCGGATCGTCGGCGCACAGAATCAGCAGGCTGTCATGTGTCGGCATACGTTTACGAACCATGCTTGGCGGCAGGAAACTTGCCTGATCCATGACAACGAGTAATTGCTCCTCATCCGCCAGTTCCCGAACCAGATCCTCTTCCTTGCAAATCGTGCAAAAGCTATGACTGAAATGCTCCTTGGGGGCGATCCCTTTCCAGAGCACAACCTTATCTTCGGCAATACCGATGAAGGCAATCTTGAGCTGCACATGATACAAGGCCATCTCTCCCTTATCACTAACCGATAAAAAATACTTTTTATTTTTATATAATAAGGTATTTATAAGAAAAAGAAAAGTAGTTTCGTAACTTTTTCTACACGACCTTTGCCGTGCGCCCCTCAGATCGTCTCACATCTCCTCCGCCCGTGCAATTCGGTGCAGGAGGACGCGTGCATATTCTGACGCACGCGCAAAGTCCGCCCGCGTCAAAACGAGCAGGACATAGTCCTCGTTGTTCATATCCATCGCGGCAAGAATGTGATCCTTCCACATTGCATTCACTGCCTTGCTCCAGACAGGAATCCCGTCTGCCTCACCGAGCATATCTCCGTCAACAGCAAGTCCCGTATCTATTGTCAGCGACTGCACAGCAGCAACAAAATCCTC
>CALALM010000130.1 GCA_937925565.1 uncultured Centipeda sp. | reverse complement strand
ACTGGATATCGTCGATGAGGAGAACGTCGATGTGATAGTATTTCTCGCGGAATGCGTCCATATTCTTCTCACGAATGGAACGGATGAATTCGTTGGTAAAATCCGTGCTTGCGATGTAGAGTACGCGCTTCTCGGGATGATCCGCGAGGATCTTGTGCCCGACCGCGTGCATGAGATGGGTCTTGCCGAGCCCCACGCCACCGTAGATGAAGAGCGGATTGTGCGACGGGAGCCCCGGCGCATCCGCGACCGCCTTTGCCATTGCGTACGGGAACTGGTTCGAGCGTCCCGTGACGAACGCGTCAAAGGTGTATTTCGGATTCAGTGAGGTTGCATCGTCCGGTGCGGCTGCGTGCGCATCGCTGCTTTGTGTGAGTGGGAGGCTTCCCTGCGCGGGCACGGGGGCATCCATTTCCTCTGCGGTCTTCTGTCCCGCATGTGCGTCTTTTTCCGGCGGGGGAACATCCGCCGGATTTTTTTCGATGGACGGCGTTTTTTCTTTCTTTGTCGGTTTCTTCTTTGCCGCCGCGTCGGGGTCGACAATGAGCGTGATCGTATGGGGGGCGCCGAGTGCATGCTGCACCGCATCCCCGAGGAGGACGAGATAGCGCGGCTCGATGTACTGTTTTGTAAACGCATCCGTCACGGCGAGAATCAGTTCATTGTTGTCGAGAGAAACGGGAACAATACGCGAAATCCACTGTTTTACGGCATCTTTGGGCAGGATTCCGTCGGTCTTTTCCAGTACCTTCTGCCACAGGCTTTCGATGGTCGGGGTCGTTTCTTCGGGCATACATCTGCGTCCCTTCAAAAAAATTTTGCCCTGCACATAAAATATTATCCACAGAGTTATTCACAGATGTGGATAACTCTGTCAATAAAATGGGGGCGGTAAAATGTGCACAGACAAAATTATGCACGGTTTTCTCACAGGTTTTCCACAATACAGTGAGGATATTTTAGCAAAAAAAAGGAGACTTATCAACAGGTGCTTTAGCCCTATGTATGGAAAAAAACGCGCAAAGAGAGCCGCGACGCCTTGACAGTGCCGCTTTTTTTCGTCTATAATGACTGCTGGTAATACTTATTGAACATCGCCGCACATGGCACATGCCGCGTGGAAGCGGCAGCAAAGGAGGTGACGTGAGGTGAAGAGAACATTTCAGCCCAACAACCATTGGAGAAAAAAGACACATGGATTCCGTGAGCGCATGAAGACGAAAGGCGGCCGCCTCGTATTGAAGAGAAGGCGTCAGCGCGGACGAAAGAAGCTGTCGGCGTAAGCCGGCGCCTATCAGAGGTCACCGCGGGTGACCTCTTTTTTAGCGATATGGAAAAAAGACACACACTGCCGCGCACCAAGATGATCAAGCGGCGCAGCGACTTTCAATACGTCTATCAAAAGGGCACTGCCGTCGTGGGACGCGGGATGATCCTCTATGTCCTGCGGGACGCGCGCGTTGCCGGCAGGGTCGGCTTTGCCGCAGGGAAAAAACTGGGCTGTGCCGCCGTGCGCAACCGCACGAAGCGTCTCCTGCGTGAGGCGTACCGCCATATGCAGTACGAACTGCGCACAGATGTCGGGATTCTCCTGATCGGACGCGCGGGACTTGCCGCGCGCAAAATGCAGGATGCCGCCACCGAGCTGCGACGGCTCGCACGCCGCGCGAAAATCTTCGCGGACGGAACCGAATGCGCGGGGGAGCGGCGATGAAGTGCCTGCTCCTCCTTCTGATACGGTTCTATCGGGGCTGCATCTCACCGCTGACCCCGCCGCACTGCCGCTACTATCCCACTTGTTCCGCCTACGCGATGGAGGCGATCGGGCGCTACGGCGCGCGGCGCGGTGGATGGATGGCACTCCGGCGCATCCTGCGCTGTCACCCGTTCCATGCGGGCGGCTACGATCCTGTACCATAGGATGACGTAACGATGTGTTCGCGTTGGGCATTGTATCACGAACACGAAAACAAAACAAAAAGAAACAATACAATCGAAATTTTACACACATACTTCCCAAAAGTAGGAGGAACCAGAATTGATCGAATTTTTCAGCAATCTCTTTGCACCCATCATCCATGTCCTGCAGTTCATTCTCGGCGCATTCTATACCGTTACGAGCGCCGCAGGACTTGCCAGCTACGGCTTTCCCATCATTCTCCTCACCATCCTCATCAAGGTCGTGACCTACCCACTCACCGTCAAGCAGATCAAGTCCATGAAGGCGATGCAGGAAATCCAGCCGAAAATGAAAAAGATTCAGGAAAAGTACAAAAACAACCCGCAGATGCTCCAACAGAAGACGGGCGAACTCTTCCGCGAGGCGGGCGTCAATCCGCTTGCGGGCTGCCTGCCGCTGCTTGTGCAGATGCCCATTCTCATGGGTATGTACTATGCGCTCTTCAACTTCACCTTCCCGAGTCCGGAGGCGGCGGCGTTCTTCTGGCTGCCGAATATGAGCGAGCCCGACCCGCTCTATATCCTGCCCGTTCTCTCGGCGGCGACCACCTATCTCCAGCAGAAGATGACCTCCACCGAGATGAATGCCCAGATGAAGATCATGATGACCGTCATGCCGCTCTTCATCGGTTGGATCAGCCTCACGTTCCCTTCCGGACTCGTACTCTATTGGGTGACGATGAACGTTGTCCAGATCGCCCAGCAGTGGTGGATGTATCGCGGCGGGAACGCACCGGCGAAGGAGGCGCACTGACATGGCAGAGATCATCGAGACCACGGGCAAGACTGTCGAGGAAGCGCTTGGAGCCGCCCTTGATAAACTTGGCTGCGGGAGAGCCGAGGTCACCTACGAGGTCATTCAGGAGCCGTCCGGTGGATTCCTCGGATTATGGGGCAAACGCGAGGCGCGCATCCGCGTCACGACACGCCCTGTGATTCCGTCGCAGCGCACACAGATGCAGACCCCCGCAGCGCCGACCGTGATTGCATCGGTGCAGGCACCGTCCGCACCACCGCCTGCGCGATCCGCAGAACGTGCGGAGAACGACGGGTTTGGCGTGCGTCCGAAGCGGTTTCACACGGATCTGCGCTCCTGTGCGCGTAGAAATGCGGAGCAGAGCGACCCGTGCCACAGCTTTGAGGAGCGGCGCCGGACCGGCGGGCGCAGCTATGAGGATTGCGTGCCGCGTGAGAACACGCGCGGCGGCTATGGCGAGCGCGTACAGCGCGACTATTCCGCACGCGGCGGCTACGGGGAGAGCCGTCTGCAGCGCAGCCGATATGCAGAGCGTGAGAGGCAGGAGGATGATCGGCGCGAGCGGCGCGAGCGTACCGACAGTCCGCTCATCCCGCTCACGGACGAGATGGCGGCTGCTGCCGAGAAATTCCTCGGGGAGATCTTTGCCGCGATGCATCTCACCGTTACGCTGCACCGCACGGACACGCCTACGGGCACCATCTTCAACATGCATGGGGACAGCCTTGGCATTCTCATCGGCAAACACGGCGCGACCCTCGACGCGCTTCAGTACCTCACGAACCTCGTCATCAACAGGATCCCAGAGACGGGCTATGCGCGGATCATCCTCGACGTGGAGGACTACCGTGCGCGGCGCGAGGAGACACTGACGAGACTCGCGGGGCATCTCGCGGACAAGGCGTGCCGCATCGGCGAGGAGATTCATCTCGAGCCCATGAGCCGCCACGAGCGCAAGATCATCCACATGGCGCTGCAGGACAACCGCCGCGTCACCACCTACAGCGCGGGCGACAACCCGCGCCGTTACGTTGTCATTGTACCGCGCCGCAGACGTTACGCGCGGGACTACGAGGAACCGGGCTACGACCGCTACGAGCGGTGAGGGATAGAAAATGGGGTGTTGTGCGGAGTGGGGAAGGCTTCGTACAGCACCCTTCTTTCATACAATCTTTGGAATCAGGGATGATCGGGAGAGAGATCCCCAACGCGACCGCTTGCACAGCGAGGCGTGCGCATTGGGGATCCCCTTTCGACTTTTACGGGGAAAGGGAAAGCATGACCGAAGACACCATCAGTCAGATTGCGACGCCGCACGGGGTGGGCGGCATCGGCATCATCCGCGTGAGCGGCACGGCGGCTCTTGCCGTCGCGCGCGCCGTATTCCGCCCCATGCGGGGAACGCTCGGGGAGATCGCGCCGTACACCGCACGGTACGGGAATATCGTTGCGGCAGACGGCACCATCATCGACGAGGGGATCCTCCTCTACATGCGCGCACCGCACTCGTATACGGGCGAGGATACGGTCGAGCTTCAATGCCACGGCGGTACGATCGTCCTGCGTGAGGTGCTCCGGCGCACGTGGGAGGCGGGGGCACGCCCCGCAGAGGCGGGAGAGTTCACCAAGCGTGCCTTTCTCAATGGACGGCTGGACCTCGCGCGTGCCGAGGGCGTCATGGAGCTCATCGCCGCAAAGAGTGTCCGTGCCGCACGCGCCGCACGCGAACGCATGGCAGGTGCACTCTCGGAGGAGATCATAGAGATTCGTCAGAGTCTCCTCGGCGCGATTGCGCGCATCGAGGCAGGGATCGACTTCCCGGAGGATGACATCCCCGCAGCATCCGACGTCGCGCTCATGGAGGATATCACCGACGCGGCTGCCGCTGTGCAGCACCTCCTCACCGGGGCACAGGCGGGACGCATCCTGCGCGAGGGTGTCAAGACCGTCATCGTCGGACGCCCGAACGTCGGCAAGTCCAGCCTCCTCAACGCTCTCGTGGGCACGGAGCGCGCCATCGTCACGGAGGTGCCCGGCACCACGCGGGATGTCATCGAGGAGGAGATCAGCGTCGAAGGGATTCCGCTCAGACTCCTCGACACCGCAGGACTGCGCGCAACAGAGGATGCGGTCGAGCGGATCGGTGTCGCACGCACGGAGCAGCATCTTGCGGACGCCGAGCTCGTCCTCGCCGTCTTTGACCGCTCAAGCGCACTCACCGACGAGGATCGTGAACTTCTCGCGCGCCTGCGCACGATGCACGCCGACACCATCATCCTCTGCAACAAGGAGGACTGCGCCTCGGTTCTCCGCGTCACCGACTTTGACGACATGAACGCCCCCGTCCTGATGATCTCCGCGCACGCCGGCACCGGGATGGACGCCCTGCGCGCAACCATCGCCGACCGCATTCGGATGATGGAGGGCGATCTCAGCGACGGCGCGCTCCCGAACAAGGAGCGTGAGGCGGAGGTGCTGCGCCGCGCCCTCGAACACCTTGCGGAGGCGGAGCGGACGCTTGCGGCGGACATGGGCAGCGACTTCGTCTCCATCGACCTCAGAGCCGCTTATGAGACCCTCGGCGAAATCCTCGGCGAGACCGTCGATACAGATTTGATTGACCGCATCTTCAGCGAGTTCTGCATCGGAAAGTAGGTATGGGATGCGGCGTTACAGCGAAGTATCATGGGCAGCGCGGGAGACACAGATCTTTGATGCATTGCGAAAACTTGCACGCACTTACGGTGTAGAGCGGCTTGTCCTCTTTGGCTCGCGCGCGCGGCGTACGCATGACGAGAAAAGTGATATCGACCTTGCCGTCTATGGCTGCCCGCAGTTCCGCGATTTTTCCTTTGCCGTGGACGAGGATGTGGAAACCCTGCTCTCGTTTGACATTGTCCATATGGACGGCACGGTTTCTCCTGTGCTCAGGGCAGAGATTGAACGGGACGGAGTGATTCTCTATGAAGCGGTATGACGAATTTGTGCGCCACCTAAGAGTTCTGCGACAGGCACACACACAGGACTTGACAAATGAATTCATCATCAGCGGGATCATTGACAAGTTCTTTATTCAGTTTGAGCTTGGGTGGAAACTCCTCAAGGATCTCCTGCGCTATGAGGGACTGGAGGTCGCCGCCTCCGGGTCGCCGCGCAGTATCATCAAGGAGGCATACCGCCTCTATGACTTCCTGGATGAGGACACATGGCTTCGTATGCTCCGTGCACGGAACGACGTGACGCACATCTATAACAGTGCGCTTGCACAGAAACTGGTCGGGGATATCCTGACGCAGTACATCCCCGCATTCCGTGCAGTGGAAACGGGGCTCAGGGAGCGCTATGGGGCGCTGCTGACCGCCGATATGCCCTAAATCCTGCCCGTCACAGACGGGGAAGGACCACTTCGAAATATTTCTCCGCAGCCACGCAGATATCCCACTGCGCTTCCGAACGCATTTGGAGGCAGATGCAGCTGATTTCCCTGCCGTCATAGGAAATGAACAGGGTGTAGCCGTCGTCATACGGCAGGAAATACGTGCACGCGAAGAAAAATTCTTCACCTGCCGCATAACAGTGCCCATTATAGTCCGTGAACGCCCGCCGTATGCGGACACGGTCGCCCGCCTGCATAGGACCGAATGAGAACGATTGATTGACGGCAGAGGGCACCGTACGGTAAAAATCATACGGGGTCAGCGTCCGTCGCAGCGCGGCGATCCGTTCCTCTTTGCGTCTGCGTTTTCTGTTCTCCCTCCATGTCATCCCGTATGCGCACAATCCAAAGAGCGCCGCAAGCACACCTGCCGCCGCGAGAAAGTACAGAAACGGAGTCATGCGGTCACCGCCTTTCCTCTGTCATGACATATTCCGGTCAAGAAAAAAGAGCCGCATAGAGCGGCTCTTTTTGATGCAGAAACGGAAGTGTTGTTATCCCACAATCCAGACGACGAAGTAGATCGCGAGCGGGATCGTCACGCAGAAGATGCCGATGAAGTCGATGTAGACACCGGTCTTGATCATCTTTGTGATCGGGATGTAGCCGGATGCATAGACGATGGCGTTCGGCGGCGTCGACACCGGCAGCATGAAGCCGAGCGAGGACGACAGGGCGATACCGACGGCGACGTGTACGGGGCTGAAACCCGCCGCGACCGCAGCCGTGATGCCGAGAGGACCGATCATGTTCGTTGCAGCCGTGTGACTCGTCAGCTCGGAGAGCAGCAGAGACATCACGCAGAAGATCGCGACGAGGGCGAACTCGGACGGATCACCGCCGAGCATACCGACGATCTTGTCGCCGACCCACTGCGAGAGCCCGGTCTTATACATCATACCGCCCATTGCAAGACCGCCGCCGAAGAGGATGAGCGTGCCCCACTCAACGCCCTGCACTGCTGCCTTCCACTCGAGCGTGAACTGGCGCTCCTTGAAATTGATCGGCATGAGGAAGAGGAGCAGCGCACCAACCATTGCTGCGACCGCCTCGGGGAAGAGGTGGTTATACATCTTGAGGATCGGCGCGGTGCTGCCGAGCGTCATGGAGAGAATGCCCGGGAAGACCCAGAGGAAGACCGCGACGAGGAAGCAGACGAGCGTGTTCTTCTGCGCGCGTGTCCAGCCGCCGAGCTCCGCGACGCGGGCGCGGATGAATTCCTCCGCGCCGTCGATGCGATCCACATCGGGCGGGAACATACGGATGAGGATGAAATAGGTGATGACGAAGTAGACGACCATCGCGATGAAGCCCCATGTCATCCACTGGAAGAACGAGATGTGGATGTTCGCCATCTGATCGAGGAAGCCGAGCATGATGATGTTCGGCGGGGTGCCGATCGGGGTGAGAACGCCGCCGATCGAGCAGGCATACGCGGTCATCAGCATAAGACCCGTTGCGTACTTATAGTCGTGCAGGTCGATCTCCTTGCCGTTTGCTGCCATCATCTCCTTGATGGCGCCGAGGAGACCGAGTGCGATCGGGAACATCATTGCGGCGGTTGCCGTGTTGCTGACCCAGCCGGAGCAGAGCGCTGCGGCAAGACCGATCGCGAGGAAGATGCGGCGTGGATTCGAGCCGACCCACTTGCGCGCGAGCAGCCAGTAGGCGAACCGTTTGTCCAGCCCGTGCTCCATCATCGCCTTTGCGAGGATGAAGCCGCCCATGAAGAGGAAGATCATCGGATTTGCAAAGGCGGCGTACGCGTCCTTTGCCGTGACGACACCGGTGACGACGGCGAGCGTCGGACCGATCAGAGAGGTAACAGGGATGGGTACCGGTTCGGTAATCCACCAGAGAGCGACGAGAACCATGATGGCGAGCAGTTTGTGCGACTCCACGGTCAGTCCGTCGATGGGCGTCAGGAACACCAACAGGGCAAGGATTGGTGCGCCGAACAGCCCGACAAGACGCCGTGTCCGATCAAACTTTTGTTCTGCCTCATGAATTCTTTGGGCTTCTTTGCTTTGATCAGCACTCATTTTTCAGCCTCCTTATACATAACCGTAATAATTTCTTTGCCCGATTATTATTATACGAAACTTTCAACCCTTTTGGCAACTGTTTTCTTCGGAATAGATTAACTTTTTTTTTCTGCAATTTCTGCTATAATAAATGTGCTTACAGGTACGAATACAGAGGAGGATTTTCATGCAAAGCTTCACCTATCACTGCCCCACGGAGATCATCTTCGGGCGGGGTGCAGAGAATGCGGTCGCCGAGAAACTGCGCGCGTTCGGTACGAGTCGCGTGCTCATCCTCTACGGAAGCGGCAGTGCGGAGCGCTCGGGGCTGCTCTCGCGCATCGAGAAAAATCTCACGTCGGCGGGGCTGGCGTTCCTCGTCATGGGCGGCGTGCGCCCGAATCCGCGCGTCTCGTTCGTGCGCGAGGCGATCCGCGAGGGGCTCGCGGCAGATGTCAACTTCATCCTCGCGGTCGGCGGCGGCAGCGTCATCGACTCGGCAAAGGCGGTGGCGCACGGCATCGCGAACCCGACCACGGACATCTGGGACATCTGGACGGGCAAGGCGGAGCTTACAAAGACCATGCTCTTTGGCTCCGTCCTCACGATCCCGGCGGCGGGCAGCGAGACCAGCGACTCGGCCGTGCTCACGAACGAGGATACAGGACGCAAGGTGGGGCTGAACACACAGCTGAACCGCCCCGTCGTCGCCTTTATGAACCCGGAGCTCGCCTTTACCCTGCCGCGTGAGCAGATCGCGGCGGGCGGCGCGGACATCATGATGCACACGATGGAACGCTACTTTACAAGTGTGAAGGAGACGAATCTCTTTACCGACCGCGTCTCCGCGCAGCTGATCCTGACGGTGATGGAGTCGATCCGGCGCCTTCTCGTGAGCCGCAAGGACTACGATGCGATGAGCGAGCTCATGTGGTGCGGCAGTGTTTCGCACAGCGGCTTCACCGAGCTCGGGCGGATGAAGGACTTCTCCGTGCACAAGCTCGGACACGAGCTCTCCGCGCGTTATGACGCGACGCACGCGATGACGCTGACCGCACTCTGGGGTTCGTGGGCACGCTATGTATACAAATACGATGCCGCGCGCTTTGCGCAGTTTGCGGGGGCGATCTTCGGTGTCGATGCGGGCACGGACGAGGAGCGCGCACGCGCGGGCATCCGCAAAATGGAGGAATTTTTTGCGGAGATCGGCATGCCGACGGGTCTTGCGGATCTCGGCGTCGGTTCGTTCACAAAGGGCACGATTGAGGAGATCGCGAGTGCCGCAACGGCAAACGATACGATTGCCCTCGGCAACTTCCACCCGCTCACACGTGCGGATGTCATTGCGATCTACGGGATGGCAAATCACTGAGCTGTGATGAAAAGGACTGCCTTGTATACGGTACGGGGCAGTTCTTTGTGTATCTTTGCAAATGCCAAAATACAGTTCCCACGGATCGCACGCAGATCCGTAAGATTTGACGTAGACCTGCAGATTTATGGGACTTGCATATCGTGCGTAAATTTGATAAACTCTATCCAATGCGGTTGTAGCTCAGATGGATAGAGCATCTGCCTCCTAAGCAGAGGGTCGCGCGTTCGACTCGCGCCAATCGCACCATTTGTTTTGCATGAAAGACTTCTCATGGTGAGGAGTCTTTTCTAAGTTTTGGCGAAATCCCGAAAGGAGCGATGCGGGATGAAAAAAATGATGATCGTGGGGCTGACGGCTCTGCTGATGCTCGGCGCGGCGGCACAAGTCTCGGCAGCGGCAGACGAGGAGATCACGGCTGCCGAGGTGCAGGCGATCGGGGGAGGCTATACGGAGAGCGCGGAGCCGAAGCTCTTCCCGTGGCTGAACGTGCGGGATCATTGCCGTGCGCTGCGCGCGAACGGACGCGTTCTCGCGTGGGGGAGCTATCCCGAGATTACGGTCGCGGGTGATGACTACCCCGTGCTGAAGCGCATCCTCCGCAACTGGAGCATGGAACAAAAACAGGCGTGGGAGAATGCCGCCGCCGATATGGAGGAGATGGCGCGCGACCTGAAACCCTCTGCCGCCTATTATGACTATACGGTGGTGGACCGCTGGGGACGGGTCGACAATGAGATGGTCAGTTTCGCGCTGCGCAGTACCTCATACACCGGCGGCGCACATCCGCTGCATGGGATTGTGACAGTGAACCTCGATGCCGAGACGGGGGAACCCGTTTCCATTGACCGGATCGTTACGGGACGCGAGATCCTCCTGCTTGCGCTTGCCGATGCCTTCCGCAAGCAGTACCCCGGGCGGGAGAAAGATCTCTTCGCGCATGACATTGACGAGGCACTGGCTGACTATCATGATGGCGGAAACTGGCAGGAGTATATCACGTGGATGCTCGATGCGAACAACGATCTTCATGTCTTCTACGATCCCTATGACATCGCTTCCTATGCCGACGGCAGCTTCGAGCTGATCGTGCGCCGCGCCGTGTACCCCGAGGTATTTCGATTTGATGTTGCGGAGTGAGGTCTGACGATACAAAAAAGGCGCCCATGTCGATGGGGCGCCTTTTTCGTGTGCGTATTCGGAGGATCCCTTATCCCTTCCCAAATCCAAACAGGGATTTGAGTTTGCTGCCGATACCGGAAGAGTCCTTATCACTTGCAATGACGTTGTCCATATCGGGTACGTCGTCATAGAGGTCGGAGTCCTGCACTTTGCGCGGTTTTGCATCGTTACGGCTTTCCGTGTCGTCGTCGCCGAGGTCAAAGCCCGTGCCGTAGTTCGGGGAGAACCCGGAGATGATGGGGATGCCGCAGGTCGGGCAGGCATTTGCGGCGGAGGGAACGAATTTGTGACATTTGGGGCAGAACATGGGAAAACCTCGCTTTCTGTATTTTGTATCGGGAAATTATTTGTAAGGTGCGGGCTTCTCGCGAACACCTTGTTACGCCATTGCATTAGCTTCCGCATTCTCCTCATCCGCTTTCAGCAGTCGCACAACGCCAATCAGGGAGAGGAGGGCGCAGAGGAGCCAGAGGGCGATGAAGAGGCTGTCGTTCGCCGTGCCGATGGTGATGAATTCCTCGATGATGGCGTCGCCGACGGCGTCCTCCGTGAGGCGGTCAAGGCTGCCGAGGAAGCGCGCGGTTGCCGCCGCAGAGAGGAGGTTCGGCAGGAGCGCGGCAAAGACGACGAGAGCCTCATACCGGCTTCTGCCGAGGGTGCGGAGGCGGCGCAGGACAAGCGGCAGCGCGGCGAGCGGATAGATCATGCCGCCGATCAGGAGGGCGAAGAAGTCCGTGCCCATGGGCGCTGCTCCCAGCGATTTGAGGATGGCGGCAGCGGGATAGAGGACGGACTGCCCGAGGGTGGGGACGATCACCCCTGCGGCGGCGATGACGATGAGCGTACGGAATACAAAGTGCGCGCGGTCGATTGTTCCCTGTCCGGAGAAATATGCGGCGCGGACGGACGGGATCCGCTCCTCTGCGGGAACGTCCCCGTAGCAATTTGCCGTAGACATTCCCTTTTTCAAAAAGATCCATGCGCCGTAGACGGACATGATAAAAAGGGTCACGAAGCAGAGGATGAAATAGCCGAGGACAAAGCTGCCGAGGATCAGTTCCAGCTGCTCGGGGCTGTCGAAGAAGACCATGCTGCCGCTCTGATTGATGCCTTCAAGGAGGGCGGCGAAGATGAAGAGGAAGAAGACGGGCAGTCCGAACGCGATGAGGCTCAGGAGGACGAGCGGGAAGGCGAGCCAACTGCCGCGCCCGATGTCGTGCAGCCGCCGCACGGTGGCAGGAATGGCAAGGAGCGGCAAGAGGATGGCGGCAGAGGCGAGGATGAGCGCGCCCCCCATGAAAAAGAGGATCCAGAACATCAGCGCCATCTCGCGGAAAAACAGGGTCGCCGTCACATAGGTGAGCGGCAGGAGGAGGGAGATGGCGGCAAATGTGAGGAGGGACGCGCCGCCGCAGAGTGCCGCGATGGTCAGCGCATAGTCGCGCCGCGTGAGCCTGCCCGCCGTGGAAAAGATTGCGTGATTCATAGGCGCATCTCAGTCCTGACGGTCGGAGGGCGGCTTGATGTCGGTCGGCGTATCCGCATAGGTTGCACGCGCATACGGGTTCTCAGGCTCTGCAGGCGCAGCGGGAGCGACTTCGCCGAGCGGGTCCGCGCCATATTGGTTGTCGCCTGCCGTCCCCTGCTTGAAGAAGATGTAAAGCATAAATCCGAGGCTGACGATGGGGATGAAGCTGAGGAGGACGAAGAAGCCCGAAAGCCCGATGTCGTGCAGGCGGCGGATCATGAGCATGTAGCTTGAGACCGTGATGGGGATGCAGAGCAGGGTGAAGAAGCCGAAGACGCCCTCCGCCGCGGACTCATTCGGCTGCATCGCGTGATCGCTCATGAGGACGACGAGGAGCACCATGAGGATGTAGAGCACGAGGCTGACGCCGAAGAGCACGAGGAGGCGCTTGAGGAAGCGCAGGCGGTTGAGTCTGCCGCGCCACTGGAAGAAATTCTCTTTGATACCGTTGTCGATCTGGTGCATAGGATTCTCCTTCCGTAATAACGTATGATAAAAACGCATTCATTGTAGCATATTGTGCGGGAATTGGCAAAAGAAAGGAATTGTAACGCTAAAATGGACAGAGCGCCGTCTGCGGAAACGGCGCTCTGTCCATTATCAATAGAAAGAAGTGTGGTATGGGGGCAAATTTATGCGGCGCCCGCTTCGTTCTCGGTGGAGACGGTGTTGCGTCCTTTCTCCTTCGAGATGTAGAGGGCACGGTCGGCGCGGTCGATGAGGGCGCGCAGACGATCCTTTTTCCCGTGCCATGTGGAGACGCCGAAGCTGAGTGTAACACCGTCGAGGCGCTGCTCAAGGATGCCTCGGAGATGGTCGCAGAAGGCGACCATTGTATCGAGGTCGTAGTGGAGGGCGAGGAGGACGAACTCGTCGCCGCCGTAGCGGATGAAGAGGTGGCGGCGGTCGATCTTCTCATGGATGGTGTCCGCGATCTGCCTGAGAATCTGATCGCCCGCGAGATGTCCCTTCGTATCGTTGACGGACTTGAAGTGATCCACGTC
>CALALM010000129.1 GCA_937925565.1 uncultured Centipeda sp. | reverse complement strand
GCGATGCACCTCCTATTGAAGAAACGCTTGCCCGATTCGTTGCTGATCGTGCAGAGCGCAGCGAGGCAGAGAGTGAAAAGCTGCCCGCTGTCAAAGAGACAGAGCGCACCACTACGGCAAAAGGCTTGACCAAATCAGAAGTACAAGAATTGAATGATCTGCGCAACAGCATTTACGCCGTGAGCACGTCGCAGACGCAGATCATGGATATCCTTGATCGCCTTAGAGAGCGGCTGGATGGGTATGAGCGGGAGCAGGAAATGGTTCGTCTTGCCGTTCCGGCACCGACGGATCGCGCTCTTGTCAATCCGGCACCGGCAGAGTACGTCAATGACACGCAGGATGCAGTCAATGCGCAGGGCAATTCGACAATGACCTTTGCGTATTCCCCTACGCAGCTTTACAAAATCTATTGCAGGAGAGGTTATTTGACCGATCTTGAGTTCCGCAAGGGGGAGACGATTCAATTCGTCGGTGGTGGAGATACTGCCGGATGGGCAGTTTCCTCGGCAACTGTGGACGGCGTTCCGCATCTATACATCAAGCCCGTTGTAGAAGTTTCCACAACGAATCTTATTGTCACGACGGACAAGCGCAGCTATCAGCTCATCATCCATAGTGCCGATTGGTACAACCCGATGGTGACATGGACGTATGCAGCGGAAGACCGTCAAAATATGCTGCGTACACAGCAGAAAGAAGAAGCCCTGCGGACGACTTCTGTCAATGTTTCCAGTGTCGAAAACCTTGACTTTAGTTATAAGGTCAAGGGGAAGAACGCAGAATACCGTCCCGAAATGGTGTTTTCCGATGGGATGCGCGTTTACTTGAAGTTCAAGAAGATTCCGCAGCGGCAGGTTCCTATCTTCATCCAAGAAAAGGGGAATCGGATGATGACGCTCATCAACTACCAGCAGAAAGATGATTACTACATCATCGATGCCCCGTTTGATAAGGCGCAGCTGCAGGTGAGTGAGCACGAGAACATCACGATCGAGCATAAAGCGAGGTGAACAGTATGGCGAATATGGGCAGTATCACCAAATTCATTCAAGCCTTTAAGACCCATTTCAACCGTAACCGCAGCCGCACAACGGACGAGGATGAGGCACAGGAGTCTCCGAAAGAACTTGAGGGAGACGCAAGCGACCAGAATCCCGGCGATGTCCGCATGAACAGCGGCGTGCACAAGAGAGTTTATGGGGTTCGACGCAAAATTGTCGGATTTACCGTCATTGGACTCTTGCTTGCGTTCACAATGAGCTATGTCTTCTTTCAAGACGATCCCGGGAGCAAAGCCCCGCGCCGTCCAAACGGATCATCGGTACAGGAGACAAAGACACCATCACATGCAGGAGAAGCTGCCGCAAAGGATGAACTCAGTTACCGTGATCTGCGTGCACTCGACCAGCGAAATCAGGGGACTCGCGTCGCGAGTGCACAGCCGATGGATTCCGATGATGCGCATGTTGCAGCTCGTGTGAATCGTGGTGAGCAAGATATTCCGTCGCAGTCATACAGTGTTGCTGCGTCACCGGGGGGAGGCGTATATAGTGCTCCGGTGACTGCGGATGTCCCGACACCTGCTGCCATCCCGACACCTGCTGCTGTCCCGACACCTGCTGCTGTGCCGGCAAATGCTGCGCTTGCTGCGGAAAAACGCGCCGCAGATGAACTTGAGAAACGATTTGCGTCTGCCATCGACTTTGCATTGGGACGGAGCAGCAACAGCAACGCAGGAGGAGAGACTGCCGCAGCCGGAGGAGCGGCGCAGCCGTCTGGAGAAGCACCGACAATTCCCGCGTCGAACACCTTGCAGACTGCGAATCTGTCCCTTACCTCCGGAAGTCCCTATGTCGTTCAGGCAGGGACGCTGATTCCTGCGATGCTCTTTACGGGGATTGATACCGCCGTTCCCGGGCAAGTAACGGCGCAGGTCAGTGCGGATGTTTATGACAGCCTTACGCGGTCGAATCTATTGATCCCAGCCGGGTCACGGCTGCTTGGCACCTATAAGTCAGACGGCGGTGCGACGAATGGACGTGTCAATGTTGTATTTTCGACACTCATCCTGCCGAACGGAAATGCCTTTGATATAGGCACGAGCATGGTGGCTGTCGATGGAGGCGGCTATAGCGGTATCGTCGGCAAAGTCCATCGGCATACCTCTCGCGTGATCGGTGCGGGCATGATCTCAAGTGCGATCGCAGCACTCGGCTCTCTTGCCAGCGGCAATACATCAGCACGCGACACCTATACAGGCGGTCAGATCGCCATGCAGGGGGCACTTGCCAATCTTATATCGACGACCTCGAATATGATGTCACAGGGAGCAAATGTGCAGCCGAATATCACAGTAGAGCCGGGGCATACATTTCAGGTATATGTTGTGCAGCCTGTTGCGTTCGGCACGCCATAAAAATGAATTAAAAGCAGGCTTTGTTCAGGTGCCCAATTTGGGCACCTGAATCTTATAGAGAAAAGAGAGGTTTTCTTGTGTGGGAACTGGATGAAAAAGATCGCACAAAATTCTTTCTGATCTGCATTGCCGTTCTTGCCGTTGCTTACGTTGTCGGGAACTGGGCAACGACACAGATCATTGCCGATGCGCTGGATTATCATGAACTTTTGCCCGGACGAATCTACGGCAGCCTTTTTCAGCCGTTTGCAATCGACCAGTGGCGATCGGATGCAGCACTCTATGATGCCATCAAGATTACCATACGCAAATATTTCTATGTGGCGTGGATCGTTTACGGTGTGGGGATCTTTATCTGCTATCAGGTTTACCGCAGCATGATTCGGATGAGCTCGCATGGAACGGCAGACTTCGCCAAAGCTGCCGACATCCAAAAAGCAGGGCTTGCTGCCAAGGAAACCGGCTTTGTTGTTGGAAGAAACCCATTCAATGACAAAATCATGCTCCATAACGGACCCGAGCACGTTCTGCTCGTTGCTCCGACACGTAGCGGTAAGGGTGTCTGTAACATGGTACCGACGGGCATTTGCTGGAAGCACAGCATATTTCTCTTTGATCCGAAGGGCGAACTCTGGACGTTCACGGCGGCATGGCGCAAGAAGCACATGGGGCAGAAAGTGATGAAATTCGAGCCTCTTTGTAAAGACGGCTCGTCTGCAAAATGGAATCCCTTTGCGGAAATCGACTTCCAGTCCTTTGAAGAACTGACCGACGTATCTACCATCTCAGAGATGATGGTGAAAACGGGAGAGGGAGGCAGCAAAGATCCCTTCTGGGAGAACTCTGCCGTTGCGCTGATTAACGGCATTATCCTCCACCTGCTCTATAAGCATCATCAGGAAAAGCGGCTTTTGCCCTGCCCGTCCGATGTTATGACGTTTCTGTCATCGCCGTCCATGAGTACGGAAAAGCTCTTTGCCACGATGAAAATGTACCCCCATATATCAAAGGCAGAGTTTTTGGAGGAGGAAACGGATAAGCGCAAATATACGAA
>CALALM010000128.1 GCA_937925565.1 uncultured Centipeda sp. | reverse complement strand
CGTCAACGTCATGCGGGCGCGGCAGTACTGCAAGTTCGCTGTCAGCAGGGGGCGCATTCCGATTGCCCCGCATCTGTATTTCCCGCAGTTCCTGTCAGAGACAAACGAGCGTGGGAGAGTGATGTCCATGAACCTCGAACTTTTGCAGTTGTGCGGCGAAGTCTGGGTGTTTGGTGAGAGGATCACCGAGGGCATGGTAGCGGAGATTGCTCATGCCGAGAGACTGCGGAAGAACATCCGTTATTTTACCACGAAATGTGAGGAGGTTTCGCCATGAAGGTAATAGAGACAGAATACAAGGGCTATCTTTTCCGCTCACGCTTGGAGGCGCGGTGGGCAGTGTTCTTTGATGCCTGCGGTGTTCGTTGGGAATACGAGCCGGAGGGCATCATCCTCAGCGATGACTCATGGTATCTTCCAGACTTTTATCTCCCCGATTTTCACTGCTACTTCGAGGTGAAGAGAAACAGTGTCAAAGGCTCTGATGAAGGGGAAAAGGCTATCTGGAAAATATCAAACGGTCAGTACACGGATGAGTGGGCGGGTATCATCGCCTTTGGTGATCCGATGGATGATGATCTTTATATCTTCTGCCAAGAAAGCGATGATGGCGGTGCCGGCTGCTACGATAACCCAGTAACAATCGGTCTCCATCCAGCAATACTGGAGCCGTGCCTCTTTGCCTATAATGACAGGCGTGACCGAAGTTTTCTGACGACATTCAGTGAGAACTCCAAGTATATCCCGATGGAAACAAACGAATACGGGAGATACAGCTATAAGGACTTTGTGAGCAGGCGAGTTTACGAAGCTAGGAAAATCGCGAGACAGGCACGTTTCGAACACGGCGAGAGGCCGGGGAGGTACAGATGAGAGACTTGGCGATTGCCTACGGAAATAGCCGTCAGGCAAAGAAGTGGGTGAATAAGACAATCCGGTATGCGGATTTGAAGGAACGGCTCAAGGTCACCATACGCACTGCGGAATCTGCGGAAGAATACGCAAAGATGTCAAAGGCACAGAGAGATGTGGCAAAAGACCACGGCGGATTTGTCGGCGGTGCGCTGAAAGGCGGTCGCCGCAAGGTTGATGCCGTGGAACTGCGCTCGATGATCGCTCTGGACGGCGACCGTATTGACAAAGCGTTCCTCGATGACTATGAAACGAATGCGTCGTACACTTCATGCCTTTACACCACACATTCCAGTACGGAGGCGAATCCTCGCGTAAGACTGGTATTCCCGCTGCTGCGGGATGTCACCTCGGAGGAGTTCGTGGCAGTATCCAGGTATCTGGCGCAGATGCTGGGCATTGACTTTTTCGATGAATGCTCCTATCAGCCGAATCAGCTGATGTACTGGCCGTCGTCTCCGCAGAACGGCGTATTTGTCTTTAAAGAAGTGGAAAAGGAATGGCTCGACCCGGATGCGATCCTGTCGGCGCACCCGGAATGGACGGATCCGACGAGGCTTCCCACATCCTCTCGTGAGAGCAAGGCGAATCAGGTCACGCAGCAGAAGGTGCAGGATCCTCTTGAAAAAGAAGGTACAGTCGGAATCTTCAACCGGGTATTCTTTCCTATCACCCGTGCTCTTGAAACCTTTCTTGCCGGCGTATACGAGCCGACCGAGAGCGAAAGCCGCTGGCATCTCATCGCTTCCGGCAGCATTGCGGGCGTGGAGATCAAGGATGAAAAGTTTGTCTATTCCCACCATGCGAAAGACCCGGCATATCTGAAACTCTGTAATGCCTTCGATATCGTCCGCGTCCACAAGTTCGGTGATCTGGATGATAAGGCATCCTTCCGCGCCATGTGCGATTTTGCCATGCGGCAGGATGAGGTCAAGATCGTGGCGGCAAACGAGCGACTGAGTGAGGCAGAAAAAGACTTTGCGGAATCTGTCGATGACGAGTGGAAGAAACGTCTGCAGCGCAATAAGAACGGTGTACTGGAAAACAACCTCCACAATATCCGGCTCATCATGGAGAACGATCCGTACATGAAGAACATCGTGTTCAACCAGCTGGCGGACGGCATGGAGATTCGCGGCGCGGTTCCGTGGAAACATCCTGCGCGGTTCTGGCGGGATGCAGACGATGCACAGCTCATCTGCTATATTGACGCAAGCTACGGATCCTTTTCACAGAGAAATTATGACATTGCCGTGACCAAGGCCGCAGATGACCGCTCCTACCATCCGATCAAGGAGTATTTCGACGGTCTGCCGGTGTGGGACGAGATGCCGAGAGTGAACACCGTCCTGATTGATTATCTGGGGGCGCAGGACAACGCCTACGTCCGCGCTGTGACCAGAAAGGCACTTTGCGCGGCATATATGCGTATCTATCATCCCGGCATCAAATTCGACTACATCACAGTGCTCAACGGAAATCAGGGCATCGGGAAATCCACGCTGATCGCCAAACTCGGCATGGAGTGGTTCGCCGACAGCTTGACGCTTTCCGACATGAACGACAAGACGGCAGCGGAGAAGCTGCAGGGCTACTGGATTCACGAGATCGGTGAGATGGCAGGTATGCGTAAAGCAGAGCTTGAGAAGGTGAAGGCGTTTGTATCGAGGCAGGATGATAAGTACCGCGCCTCTTTCGGCAGACGGGTCACACCTCATCCGAGACAGTGCATCTTTTTCGGCACGACCAACAGCGAGAACGGGTATCTTCGCGACATTACGGGAAACCGCAGGTTCTGGAACATCAAGGTTACGGGTGACGGCAGAATGAAGCCTTGGGATCTTGGCCAAGAGACGGTGGATCAAATCTGGGCGGAGGTCATCGTTCTTTCCAATGACGGAGAGGAACTGTTTCTCGACCACACCTTGGAGGACTATGCCAGAAAGGAACAGTCCGAGGCGATGGAGCAGGATGACCGCGAAGGGCTTGTCGCACGGTATCTTGACCTGCTTCTGCCAGAGACATGGGACACGATGGACGTTTATCAGAGAAGGGATTATGTGCAAGATCCGGACGGTCTCTTGAATGTCAAAGGTACGGTGCGCCGGGAGACGGTTTCCAATATCGAGATATGGTGTGAATGCTTCGGCAAAGCGAAGGAGGACATCAAACCTGCGGACAGCTATGCCATATCTGCGATTATGGCGCGGCTTGCCGACTGGTCGCGTCCCGAAACGAGACGGCGTATTCCGATATACGGTCTTCAGCGGCTCTATAAAAAGATGTGACAAAATGGTGTGACAAGGTGGTGCGTGTGACAACAGAGATAAAACTTGTCACACCTCCATCGAGGCATTTCGTGGCAGTTATGACGATTTGTGACGGACAAGACAGTAAATTCTATATAAGAGAAAAACAGTAAATATATACCCATAAGGGGAAACCGCGCACATATACGTGCGTATAGGATTTTTAGTCACTGTCGTCACAGAGGGAGAACAGGATGCGGGAAAAAGACATTGAGAAGGAACTTGCAGCAAGAACCAAGACGATGGGCGGCAT
>CALALM010000127.1 GCA_937925565.1 uncultured Centipeda sp. | reverse complement strand
TGACGTTCACGCCAAACGGGCGATCCGTCAGCGTGCGGCAGCGGCGAATCTCATCACGCGTGTACTCCGTTGTACGTCCGCCCGTTGAGATGATGCCCGCACCGCCCGCATTCGATACGGCAGAGGCGAGATTTGCCTCCGAGATCCACGCCATGCCACCCTGCAGAATGGGGACTTCAATCCCTAAGAGTGCCTTCAGCTGATTTGCCACGTTACTACCTCCATACACTATATACGTTCTATGCCCGCAACGGCATATGCCGACATTCCTTCACCGCTGCCCGTAAAGCCGAGTCTCTCCTCTGTCGTCGCCTTTACATTCACATCCCCAAGAGAGATTTTGAGGAGATGCGCAATATTCTCTCTCATCTGAGGAATGTATGGCAACAGTTTCGGTGCCTGCGCCACGATACACGCATCCACATTGCCGATTGCATAGCCCTCCTCGCGCACGAGATGTGCCACCTCGGCGAGCAGCTTGCCGCTGTCCGCCCCCGCAAAGTGTGCATCCGTATCCGGAAAATGCTTCCCGATATCTCCGAGCGCCGCTGCGCCGAGCAGAGCATCCGAGACGGCATGCAGCAGCACATCGGCATCGGAATGCCCGAGCAGCCCCTTTTCATACGGCACATCCACACCGCCGAGGATCAGCTTTCGTCCCTCGACAAGTCGGTGCACATCGTAACCCATACCGAACCGTGTCATTCGCCCTCTCCCTTCCGCCGCCGCACAACGCCACCGAGGAGGCGCTTTGCCTCGTGCACGGCAGTCTTCATCAGTTCCCCCGCACCCATGTCATTGCGCAGAATTGCCTCCGCAACCACCATATCCTCAGGCGTCGTCACCTTGATATTGCTGTACTCACCCCTCACAATATGCACAGGTACGCCGATGCGCTCGACAAGACTCGCGTCATCCGTCCCGAGAAAGCCATCCTCATCCGCACGTCGATTCGCCTCGAGCAGGATTTCTTTGCGGAACCCCTGCGGCGTCTGCACCTGCCAGAGCGTACTGCGCGGCGGCGTCGATACCACCACACAGTCCTCCGAGGCAATCTTGATCGTATTCTTCTCCGGCACAGCAACAATCGCCGCGCCTTCGATACGCACGACGCGGATCAGTTCCTCGATCGTCTCGCGCCGGATCAGCGGACGTGCCGCGTCATGCACGAGCACAATATCCGCCTTCTCCGATACGAGTGCGAGCCCGTTGCGGATAGAGTACTGCCGCTCCGACCCGCCCTCGACCACCTGCCACGGAGCAAGCCCCTTAACACGGCTGAGCAGCCCCCGTACCGCGGCAATCTCATCCGCGCCGACAGCAACGATCAGCTCACCAATCTCGGGCACCTTGGAAAACGTGAGTAGCGTCCGCAAGAGCATAGGCTTGCCCGCAAGTGTCAAAAATACCTTATTCAGCCCTGCATTCATCCGATGCGCCTGTCCCGCCGCCGGAAAAACCACACTAACCATGCAATCCTCCATCTGATTCACCGCGCCAGCTTGGCAAAGATCATACGACCCGCCGCCGTCTGAAGCGCCGATGTCACCTCCACAGTAACGACCTCATTTATGGAGCGGAAACCACCGTCCACCACGATCATCGTTCCATCATCGAGATAGGCAAGCCCCTGTCCGTGCTCCTTGCCCGGACGCACAATCTGCACCGTCATGAGATCTCCAGGGATGGCAACCGGCTTCACTGCATTCGAAAGAGCGTTGATGTTCAACACAGGAACACCGCGCAGCTGTGCTACCTTGTTCAGGTTGAAATCATTTGTGATGATCTTGCCGCCGACCTCCTGTGCCAACTGTAGGAGCTTTGAGTCCACCTCAGCGATGTCCTCAAAATCTGCCTCAGTCACTTCCACTTTCATGCGTGACTCTTTGCGGATCTTTTGCAGGATGTCCAGACCTCTGCGTCCGCGTACGCGTTTCAGGGAGTCTGCCGAGTCCGCGATGTGCTGCAGCTCCTCGAGCACAAACACAGGGATGAGGAGCGTCCCCTCGAGGAAGCCCGTCTCGCAGATATCCGCAATCCGTCCGTCGATGATGACACTTGTGTCAAGCAGCTTGTACTGCCGATCCGCCTGCACAGGCTGCACTGACGCCTGTGCGGGAACACGACTCTCACGCATACGCGACATATCACGCAGGAATCGCGGGATAAAGTCAAAGACCGCCGCAAGCTCCTCCTGCTTCTTCACCATGATGTGAACGCCGAGATAGCCAAGCACAATGCTGAACACGATGGGGATGTAGTCGCCGACAATCGGTATCATAGAAAACGCGTCACCAAGAAGACGCGCGATGATGAGTCCGATAAAAAGTCCGATTGCCCCTGCGATCACATCCCGCGTCGGCATCTTGCCCAGCTGCCCCTCCACCCACACGGAGAAACGCCTGAGCCGTCCCGTGAAGAACGGCGCGAGCGGATAACCGATCATGCCGCCGAGGATCGTGCCGAAGAGAATGCACACGAGCCCCGCCGGAGAAAGACCGAGCACACCGAGCTCAATATGCCAGAAGGGTGCCGAGAAATACTCGCTCACCGATGGAATCAGTAGCTCAAAGAGCGTGCCACCGACGATCGCCATGATGAGCACAATAAAAAAACGTAAGATACGATCGAATAACAAACATTCACCCCCTTTTTAGTTAACAAAAGCGTCCTGCATAACAGCATACTTTCTAACCTATTCAGTATAATAAAAAATGTTCGCATTGTCAAAACAGAGCTTTTGACAATGAATGTCTCTCTTGACATCTATATATTTTCTCATATAATGATTATCGTGTTCATTATTTTTTCATCTCTACATGAAAGGGTCAGGGTATGTCATTCAAAGGAAAATTGCGTCATGGACGATATGTACTACTGACGACAGCTGTGCTCGCCTGTCTCGGTACGCCGCACGGCTATGCGGCAGAGGACGTTTCGGAAGGTGGTCGGGTCTCAACCGAAGACATCCATGTGGAAGCGGACTTCGATAAAGAGATGCTCAAGGAAGCCCCTGAGACCAAGACCATCATCTCGCGCGCCGATCTCGACCGCAAGGGTGCACGCACGCTCTCGGACGCGCTCGCGGCGGAGCAGGACATCCAGATGGGTACGGACAACATGGGGCGCAAGACGGTCGGTATTCGCGGTGCCGAGCCGCGTCACACGCTCATCCTCGTCGACGGACGCAGACTCGCGGGAGGTCTGAGCAAATACTACGGTGCAACGGACGAGGTGAACCGCATCGGACTCGATGACATCGACCACATCGAGATCATTCGCGGCTCGGGTACCGTGCGCTACGGTGCGGATGCCATCGGCGGCGTCATCAACATCATCACAAAGGTTTC
>CALALM010000126.1 GCA_937925565.1 uncultured Centipeda sp. | reverse complement strand
GTTAAAACTGCGCAGGACGGGTCAGGAGGTCTCAGCTCTGGTTCCCCTTCCACCGATTCATAAGCTTGTGACGCCCGGCTTTATCGATATGCACACGCATCTCCGCGAGCCGGGGCAGGAGGCGAAGGAGGACTTTGCTTCCGGTTCGCGTGCAGGCGCGGCGGGCGGCTATACAACGATTGCAACGATGCCGAATACGCGGCCTGTGGTGGATGATGCGGCACTCGTCACGAGCCTCATCAAACGCGCGGAGGACGTTGCCGTCATTCACATCCGCATCATCGGCGCGGTAACAAAGAATCAGGAGGGCAAGGAGCTCGCCGAGCTCGGCGACATGGTCGAAGCGGGGGCGGTCGCATTCTCGGACGACGGGCATTTTGACCCTTCGGCGAAGGTGCTGCTCAGCGCCTACGACTACCTCGTCCCATTCGATAAGGCGATCATCAATCACGAGGAAGAACCTTCACTCGTCGAGGACGGCGCAATGAACGAGGGACACCGCAGTGCGATGCTCGGAATCAAGGGGCGTCCGATCGTAGCGGAGGACATTGCGGTTGCACGCGACATTATGCTTGCCGAGTATGCGGGCGCGCACGTCCATGTGGCGCATATCAGCTCGGGGCGTGCGGTTCAGCTGGTTCGTGAGGCAAAGGTGCGCGGGGTGCGTGCGACAACGGAAGTTACACCGCATCATCTGACACTGACGGACGAATGTGTCGACCCACGCGACAGCTCGACAAAGGTAAATCCGCCGCTGCGCACGGCAAGGGATGCCGAGGCGATGGTCGCGGGGCTGCTCGACGGAACGATCGAGATGATCACCGACCATTCACCGCACGCACCCGAGGAGAAGGACCGGGAGTATATTTACGCACCGAGCGGCTTCCCGGGATTCGAGACGGCACTCGGCGTACTGCTGACCGACCTCGTTCACACGCGCAAAGTCCCGCTCGCAACTCTGATCGAGCGGATGACCTACGGCCCCGCACGTGTATTCAAACTGAACGCGGGCACACTCGGTGAGGGGGCACCTGCCGATGTCACGGTGATCGATCCCGAACTGGAGTGGACGGTCGATGTCAACAAATTCTATACGCGGGGCAGACACTCCCCGTTCAACGGACGGCAGCTCAGGGGAAAAGCGGTGCTTACCGTGGTCGATGGCAGGATTGTGATGAAGGATGGGGTCATAGTAGTATGAAAGGAAAACTGATACTGGAGGACGGTTCGGTCTACACGGGCGAACTGCTTCACGGTGATACAAAAGCCGTGGGTGAGGTCGTATTTACCACGACGATGACGGGATATCAGGAGAGCCTGACCGATCCTTCGTTCTGCGGGCAGATTCTCACGATGACGTATCCGCTGATTGGGAACTACGGTGCGGCGGCGAAGTTCATGCAGTCACGGAAATCCTTTGTGCGCGGGTTTGTGATTGG